>JAKLPV010000008.1 GCA_022013685.1 Anaerolineae bacterium | reverse complement strand
GGGCTCCAGTGAAATCTATTTGCGCAAAAAAATAAGATTATCACGTTTTGAACCCATTACCTTCTTTTTTATCCAGACCAGTTAGCGGAAACTAAAGTTCTCAGAAAACTCTATAATAATGCTCTTTCTGCTTTTGCAGCACTGGCGTCTTCGCTTGTCTTTTTGGGGGCAACAATTGCTGTTTTTGGATTCGCAACTCAGCTAATTGGCCTCGCTGGTATGCTTGTGTATGCAGCGCCCATGGTACTCTCAGGCATTCACATTGCCACCCTGGTAGTAATCCTTTTAACTGGGTGGGCAGTACATTTCAAAAAAACTCCGCAAAAATAAAAAACGGCCGAGCAGCCAAGCCTAACCCGAGTGCAGAATTTCCTTATCCGCCCGGTCGGCTTCTTCCTGAATTTTGCGTACGTCGGCTTTCATTTCCGCGCTGGCGCTGGGAGTCAGGGTAATAAATTTGACCAGGTCGCGCGCCTGGCGCAGCAGGTCTTTGACCCCGGCAATATAAGAAAAATCATATTTTCCCTCGGGGGGCACGGGCAGGTCGCGGGCTTTTTGGATCAAGACCCGCGCGCGCAGGATGCGCTCGGCAGCAGGGATGAGTTTTGGCATGATTGCTCCTTAACGATGAGTGACGCCCAGCTCGGCCGCAAGCGCATAGAATTTTTGAGCATGCGCTTGGTCGCCAAGCATTTCATAAGAATGACCGAGATTTAAATACAGTGAAGGATAAAAGTCGCGCACCCGATCATCCGCGACAAGCTCTGCGCGTTTTAATGCTTCCTGATTCCATCGCAATGTCTCTTCCGGCGTGGGCTGAAAGCGGGCCAGGTAGTGGGCAGCAACGCAAGCTTCATAATCGTCGCTGGCAAGGCCCCAGGCTTGCCGGTAAAGCCGGTGGGCAGCCTTCGGGCGATGCTCGAACTCAGCGCGGGAACCTTCAAGGCAAAGCTGAATGACAGGGTTGGATGTATCCATTACGCGCAAATTTTACCCGCAATCAACCTGAAATCGCATTTTTCGTTGTTTGACTTTGCGCAATAATCGACTAGAATCAATTTATGAAGCGCCGCGCAAGTATCCTGACCTGCGCTGGCGATTTCACTCTAATTTGGCATCGTCCAACTTAGAATTTTTTATGCAAAGAGCAGCAATGGACACTGAAACCCGCTACAACCAGGCCCTCGATTATCTCTACAGCTTCGTTGATTACAGCCTAAAAAAAGCCAGCGAACTGGCCAGGGCTGAATTCAACCTGGGTCGCATGGCAGCCTTGCTCGAAAAACTGGGCAACCCGCACCGGGCTTACCCGGTCATTCATGTGACCGGTACCAAAGGCAAAGGCTCGGTGTGCGCACTGTGTGCCTCGGCCTTGCAAGCCGGCGGCTACAAAACAGGCCTGTACACATCGCCACACCTGCTCGATTACGCAGAGCGCATCCAGGTCGACGGACAGCCCATCCCGCACGGGGCGCTGGCCGACCTGGTGGATGAAATCAAACCAGCAGTTGCCGGGGTGCCCAAGCTGACTACATTTGAAATTACCACCGCGTTGGCCTTCCTGTATTTTGCGCGCCAGGGTTGCACTGCAGCGGTTATCGAGGTTGGGCTGGGCGGACGGCTGGATGCCACCAACGTGGTCAGGCCAAAAGTGGCGGTCATCACCTCGATTTCTTACGACCACATGGCCGTGCTGGGCGAAACCCTGACCCTCATCGCCGGGGAAAAAGCCGGAATTATCAAGGAAAACTGTCCCGTAGTCAGTGCGCCGCAGACGCCCGAAGCGCTGAAGGTGCTGGAAAAGGCAGCGGCGGAACGCTCGGCTCCATTGACCCTGGTCGGGCGTGAGGTGGTCATTACCCCACTGATGCGTTCGCTGGCCTTGCAGACCTTCCAGGTAACCAGCGCCAGCATCCCGATGCTGACACTCACGATCCCGCTTTTGGGTTCGCACCAAATCGACAACGCGGCCACCGCCTTCGCCGCGCTGGAGGCCTCAGGACTGGGGCTTTCATATTCGGCCATCCAAAAAGGCTTTTATCGTGTAAAATGGCCTGCCCGCTTTGAAGTTGCGCGCCAGGAACCGCCGGTAATTTTTGACTCGGCCCACAACCGTGATTCTTTCGCCCGCCTGCGCCAAACCCTGGACGATCACTTTCCCACCCGCCCGCTTTACCTGATTTTTGGCGTTTCAGAAGATAAAATGCTGCTGGATATGATCGAAGAAATCCGCCCGAGGCTGACGAAAATAATCGCCACGCGCGCCGACCACCCGCGCGCGCTGGATGCAGAAAAAATCGTCGAAATGGCGCGCCAGGCGAGAGTGGAGAGCGAGGCGGCGACCCCCGTCGAAGCGGCGCTAGCGCGGGCGTTAGAACTGGCCGGCGAAACGGGCATTGTCCTCTCGGCCGGGTCGCTATTTGTTACCGCTGAAGTACTGCGGGCGTGGAAAAAATACAAGCAAAACGAGGTTTTATGAACCCTGAATGGGATGACGACGAAGAAGAATTTGACAGCGCATTGAGCCAGCGAACGGAGGAACTGTACCGCGTTCCAAACCAGACGCCGGACGAGAACGGCATTATCGAGGCGATGGCCCTGCCGATGCGCGACATGGTGGTCTTCCCACACATGGTATCACCGGTTTTCGTGGATAACGACGCTGCAATTGCGACCCTGCAATCGGCGCACGAACACGATCAGACCGTGATCGGGATTGTACAAAAAGACCCTGAGACCGAAAACCCGAAGATGCTCGATTTCCTGCCGGTCGGCACGGAAATGGCGGTCGGACGCCTGCTTTCAATGCCCGATGGGGCCAGTTCGGCCCTGGTGCAGGGACGGCGACGGGTCGAAATATTGGAGTTCACGCGCATTGCACCGGTGATGAAGGTGCGCGCGCGGGTGATCGATGAACCCGAGAAAGCTGATAAAAAAATCCGCGCCCTGATGCGCTCGGCGCTCAACCTGTTCGACCGTGTGGTCGAGCTAAACCGCTCGATCCCCGAAGAAGCACACCTGTTCGCGATGAATATTTCGGAGCCTGGCTGGCTGGCCGACATGCTGGCGACTGCGCTTTCGCTCGATTTCGAGGAGCGCCAGGCCCTGCTCTTGATGCGCGACCCGCAGGCACGTCTGGAACGGCTGAACGAACTGCTGGCCGCCGAAGTGGACGTGCTCGAACTGGAGGATGAAATCCATACCCGCGTACAGAGCGAGGTGGATAAGAGCCAGCGTGAGTTTTACCTGCGCGAGCAAATGAAAGCCATCCAGACCGAGCTGGGCGAAGGCGATATTTGGACGCGCGATGTAACCGAACTGCGCCAGAAGGTCGATGAAGCCAACCTGCCCGAAGAAGCCAAGAAAGTGGCGCTAAAGGAACTCGAACGCCTGAACCAGATGCCCCCGATGGCGCCCGAAGTCGGTATCATTCGCACCTACATCGAGTGGATCCTCGACCTACCGTGGAGCATTCACACCGATGACAATCTGGATGTGAGCAACGCGGCCAAAACTCTTGACCGCGACCATTACGGTCTGCAAAAGGCAAAAGACCGCATTTTGGAATATATCGCCGTGCGCTCGCTAAAGCCCAAGAAGGAACGCCAGCCGATCTTGTGCTTTGCCGGGCCTCCCGGCACAGGCAAAACCTCGCTGGGGCGCTCGATTGCCGAAGCGTTGGGACGCAAATTCGTGCGCGTCTCACTGGGCGGGGTGCGCGACGAAGCTGAAATTCGCGGCCATCGCCGGACGTACATCGGCGCACTGCCTGGGCGCATCATCCAGACGATGAAACGCTCGGGCAGCGAAAACCCGCTCTTTATGCTGGATGAAATTGACAAACTCGGCGCTGATTTCCGCGGCGACCCGTCTTCGGCGCTGTTGGAAGTGCTCGATCCTGAACAAAACAACTCGTTCAGCGATCATTATCTTGAAATCGCGTTCGACCTTTCGAAGGTCATGTTCGTAACGACGGCCAACCACCTCGGGTCGATTCCGCCCGCGCTGTTGGACCGCATGGAAGTCATCGAATTCCCCGGTTACATCGAGGAAGAAAAGATGGCGATTGCCGACCGCTACCTGGTTCCGCGCCAGATGGAAGAGAACGGCATGGAAGAGAGCGGCCTGCGCTTTTCGGCGGCTTCGATGCAGAGAATTATTCGCGAATATACTTACGAAGCGGGCGTGCGTAACCTGGAGCGCGAAATCGGGCGGGTCATCCGCAAGGTGGCGCGGCTCAAGGCCGAGAAAAAAGATTTCCCGACCATGATCACGCCAGGAATGATCGAGAAGTTCCTCGGCCCGCCAGAATACTTCATGAGCGAAGCCGAAAGACAGGATGAAGTTGGCGTCTCCACCGGGCTGGCCTGGACAGAAAACGGCGGCGAAATTATGGCCATCGAGGTGGCCTTGCTGGAAGGCAAAGGCTCCCTGCAAATCACCGGGCAAGTCGGTGACGTGATGCAGGAAAGCGCCCAGGCCGCGCTGACCTATCTCAAATCACGCGCGCATCCGCTCGGCATCGACCCGGACGTGTTCGAAAAACTGGATATTCACATCCACCTGCCCGAAGGGGCCATCCCAAAAGACGGCCCATCAGGCGGGATCACGCTTTGCACGGCGCTGGCTTCCGCCTTTACCGGGCGGCGCGTCTACCGCGATGTCGCCATGACCGGCGAGATTACCCTGCGCGGGCGTGTTCTGATGATCGGCGGTGTACGCGAGAAAGTGCTGGCCGCCCACCGCGCCGGGCTAAAAGTAGTCATGATCCCGGAACGCAACATGAAAGACCTGGTGGATATCCCCAAGCGGGCGCGCGCTGACCTGAAAATTATCCCGGTGACGCACATGGACGAAGTCCTGGGCATCGCTCTCGAAGCAGAACCAAGCGTCGAGCCGGTCCGCCCGCGGCGGCGGGAGAACGAGACCGAACAGGAAGACTGATCCCACGTTGGAGGTACGTTGACGGCAGCATTCAACCTTCCAGCCTTCAACAGAAATCGGAGTAGCCATGGCAATTAATCTGAAAGGCAAAGTGGTGCTGATTACCGGGGCCTCTTCAGGGTTTGGAGAGGATGCCGCCCGCTTGTTCGCAGCGGAGGGGGCGGCAGTGGTGCTGGCAGCCCGGCGCATCGAACGGATGCAGGCCCAGGTGGAGCGCATCCACCAGGCAGGCGGCGAAGCGATGGCAACCCCGGTGGATGTAACCAACAAAGCCGACATCCAGAATATGGTCAAGAGCGTCATCGAAAACTTCGGCCAGGTGGATATTCTTTTCAACAATGCCGGGTTTGGCCGCCTGGGTTGGCTGGAAGACCTCGACCCGGCCCGCGACATCGAAACCCAGGTGGCCGTCAACCTGACCGGTTTGATTGAAATGACCCATTCCGTTCTGCCGCACATGCTGGCGCGCAAAAGCGGACATATCATCAATATGGCTTCTGTTGCCGGGTGGCTGGCCGCGCCCACCTACAGCATTTATGCCGCGACCAAATTTGGCGTACGCGGATTCACAGATTGCCTGCGGCGCGAGGTAAAACCACTCGGTATCCATGTTTCGGGCATCTATCCCGGCCCGGCGAAAACCGAGTTTGGCGAACACACCGGCCAGAGCAGCAGAATCCCCGATTTTCTGCACATGACTTCAGAATATGTGGCGCGCCGGGTGGTACAGGTGGCCCAACATCCGCGCCGGGCGCTGATCCTGCCCTGGTGGTTTGTGCCAGTCATCTGGCTCGACCGCGCCTTCCCGGCCATCGCCGACTGGGTTCAGATACAGCTTTCAAAGAAATAATATTCTTGAGAAAACCCGCCGCAGATGAACGCGGAGATACAGAGAAAATGCTACAGGAGTTGCCATGTCTGCCCAACGCTTCGAAAAACTTGCCGCCGCCCTTGAAAACAGTAAATTTGACGCAATCGCGCTTAACCCCGGCCCAACGCTTTCTTACCTGACCGGCCTGACTTTCCACCTGATGGAACGCCCGGTGGTGCTGGTCTACGCACCCGGCAAGGATCCGGCCATCATCCTGCCCGAACTGGAATTGCAAAAAACGGCAGGTTTGGCCTACCCGCTCAAGGCTTATCCGTATGGCGAGAATCCGGCAGACTGGAGTCTGGCCTTCCGCACCGCGCTCTTCGAACTGGATCTGTATGGCCGCACGATTGGCGTCGAACCGCGCCGGATGCGTGTGCTCGAACTGCGCCTGGTCGAAGGCGGCGCACCCGGCGCGCACGTCATCGCCGCCGAACAAGAACTGGCCTCGCTACGCCTGCGCAAAGACGCTGAAGAAATTGCAAAAATGCGCCAGGCGGTAAAGATCGCCCAGGATGCCCTCGAAGCGACCCTGCCGCAGATCAAGATCGGGATGAGCGAAAAAGAACTGGCCGCCGAGCTGACCGTCCAATTGCTGCGCCACGGCTCCGAACCGGAAATGCCCTTCGCGCCGATCGTTTCAGGCGGGCTGAACAGCGCCAACCCGCACGCATCCCCTTCCGAGCGCAAACTCCAGGCTGGCGATTTACTGGTCATCGACTGGGGCGCAGCCTATGATGGTTACATCTCAGACCTGACGCGCACCTTCGCTGTCGGCGAGGTGGACGCGGAATACCGCAAAATCCACGAGATCGTCCAGCAGGCCAACGCCGCCGGGCGCGCCGCCGGAAAACCGGGTGTTGCCTGCGCCGAAGTGGACAAGGCCGCCCGCAGCGTGATCGAAGCCGCCGGGTATGGCGTCTACTTTACCCACCGTACCGGGCATGGCATCGGCATGGAAGGCCACGAAGAACCTTATATGCGCGGCGACAATCAGCAATTGCTCGAAACCGGCATGGCCTACACCGTCGAACCGGGCATCTACCTGCCTGGCCGCAACGGCGTGCGCATCGAGGACGACATGGTTGTGACGGAGGACGGTTGCGAATCTCTCAGCGATTTGCCGAGAGAAATTCGAGTGGTGGGATAGAAAACCTTTCACAGCCAAGAGTTCAAGATTAAAAGCAAGGCGCCAGAGAAAATAACCCTGGCGTCTTTTTCTTTCCTTGTTAATAATAAATTCTTACTTCACCAGCGCGATTAACTCCGGCGGAACCCAGAAGCGGCCCAGGCCACTCAGGGTCAATACAGTGGAGACAAACAGAATCAGGCAGCCGACTGCGATCAAAACCCGGTCACGCGGCTGGTAGGTCAGTTGCGCCAGCCAGGTGCGTGGGCCAACACCAAACGCGCGCAAGTCCATGGCGTCAATGATATCTTCCGAGCCGATAATGGCGTGGATCGTGACCGGAACAATGATCGGGCCAAGCTTGCGCACCTGTTCGATGATCCCGCCGCTCAGTTTTTCGATCTCGTAGCCGCGCGCGCGCTGGGCGTCCATGGTCATTTGAAAGTCGCGCCCAAAGGTGGGGATGAAGCGCATGGTCAAATCCATGGCATAAGCGATCTTGTCCGACAAGCCCAACCCCTTAAACGTGATTCCATAGTGGGCCGGGTTGAGCGAATACGGGATCAGGATCGTCATCATCGAAACGCTAAAGACACGCGCAAACTGGCTGACCGCGAAAAACGAACGTTCGACAGTTACATCCAGGGTCGGGCGCCAGCCCAAAATCATAAATGGGGCCGCAAACTGGCGAATGAGATGCTCTTCGCTGTAAACTTCCTCCCCGCCACGCCCGGTCAGGAAAGTCAGAATGGTAAAAAAGATAATGAAAATCCCAATAAACAGAAACGGCCGCCTGATTTCATGCCACTTAAGCCCCGAAGTCAACAGGCTAAACAGGGCGATCAGCAGAAACGGCAGCAGGAAGCGCACATCCCAGAAAAACAGGGTCGAGAACAGGAAGCACAAAAAGAAAATCACCCACGCGCGCGGGTCAAAAGACTGGATGAAGGATTTGCGTCTGCGGTATCGCCAGGAGACGAGCATAGCTTCTCTTTTGGGGTGCAAGCCCCATACTTGGTAATCGGTGAATGGTAATTGGTAAGTGGCGAAACTGTGCGCCACTTACCAATTACAAATTACAAAAAATTAGCGCCCCGATTGGCGCTGGACAGCCGCGTAGGCCAGGACCAGCATCGGCACGAGCACGGCGGCGAAGATCAGGTTGGGGCCGGCTGCAGGCAGGAACTGACCGACGATGGTGGCGGTCAGGCTGAAGCCGTTGATCCAGATATCGGATATGGCGGCAAAACCAATCCCCAGCAGGTTGCCGAGCGAGGCCCAGGTCACGGCAGCGGCAATGTCTTCGTTCTTGGCAAAGCCAAAACGCACAGCAAGCACCAGCACAAAACCGATGACAATGGAAATGCCAGCGAAGATGGAAATCTGCTGATCGCCAAAAATACCGTTCTCGACATCATAGAACAGCATATTGGGCATACTCTGGTTCAGGAAGAACAACACCGCGGCCAGCAAAGCCAGCGCGCCGCTGACGTAGAGCACGGTATCCATGCTCTTCTTCTTGTCTTTGAACAGGAAAACCATGCCGCTGATGAAACCGACCAGGCCGTTGCCAATGCTCCACTGCGGCGAAAGGCCAAATCCGGTCAGAGCATCGCCGAACATGTTACCGACTGCCCCGGCGAAGAAACCGACCACCGGGCCAAAGGTATAACCAAAGAACATCGGGATGGCGATCGCCGGGCGCAGGGAAACCTGGCTAAGCGAGGGGATGACGAAGACCGTGCCATTGAACAGGTAAGAGAAAAGAGCGTATAGGGCCGCGCCAATCGCCATGTAGACAACGTGCCGGGTTTCCACTTCCCAGATCTTGTTTTCCTTGGTGAAGTAATAGACCGCAAAGGCGATCAGCAAACCAATCGCGACGAACACAAAGCGCAGCACCGGGTTTTCGCCGGTCTGGAAGTTTTCGTTGCCGAGCATATTGCCGACCACCAGCACCGCCCCCATGACAATCACCAGGATAGCCACCAGCGTCCCGGCTACAGAGAGTAACTTTTTGTCCATTTTTTCTTCCTCCTGAAACAAAATAAGAATGAATTAACTGCGCAAACGCACAGTTCTACACATGCGCCAGGGCTTCCGCCCGCATAAAACGCCCGGTCTGCGCCAAGCGCGCCAGGTTGGCATCCACCAACGAGGTCGGGATAATGCGGCAGCGCAAGAGCAGTTCCTTATCGGCCAGCACCTGCTCGGGCTTGCCATCCGCCTGTACGCGCCCATCCGCTACCAGGATGACCCGGTTGGCATAAATCGCCGCCAGGTCGACATCGTGCGTAATGAACAGGATCGCTTCGAAGCCCGGCATTTGCAGGATCGCATCCATAAAATTCATGTAGTTTTTGTAATCCTGCCCGGCAGTCGGCTCGTCCATCACCAAAATCTTCGAGCGCATCGCCAAAATCGCGGCAATCGAAACCCGCTTTTGCTGCCCGAACGACAGCGAGAGCGGCGCATCCTGCACTTTGTCTGGAAGATTGACGGTCTTCAACGATTCCTTGATCTGCGCTTCGATCTCGTCCGGTTTGTGTTTCAGGTTTTTCGGGCCAAAGGCCAGTTCGTCATGCACCGTCGGCGCAAAAAGCATGTGGCTCGGGCTTTGGAAAACATAGCCTAGCGTACTGGCGATCTCGGCCACACTCGCCTCGCGCGTATCGCGCCCGTTAACCAACACCCGGCCGCTCTTGGGTTTGAGCAGGCCGATCGCGTGTTTCACAAAAGTTGTCTTGCCCGCGCCGTTCGGCCCAAGCACGGCGATTACATCCCCTTTTTGGATATTCAGGGCGATATCCTTGAGTACGGCCGTTTCGGGGTCGTATCCAAAGCCGACATTTTCGAACTGCACCAGGGGCGCAGGAGCGGACTCTCCCGCGCCTGGCCGCCGCAAAAGGGGCCGCATCTCAACCCGAGGCGGAGCGCCGCGCTCGCGGCTGATTACCATCTCGGCCGGGAGTTTAACTTCGCTAAAATCAACCACGTCCATCAATACGTTTACATCGCCCAGATAATGGATCGCGCCATCTTTCATGTACAAAATCCGGTCGGGGCGAATACGCAAAACATCCTCGACACGATGTTCAACCATCAGGACGGTTAATCCCCCGTCTGCCAGTTGACGCACAATATCGAGCGTCTCCACCGCCGAGGCCGGGTCGAGGCTGGCCAAGGGTTCATCCAGGAGCAGCACAGACGGACGCATTGCCAGCACGCCGGCCAGGGCCACTTTTTGCTTTTCGCCGCCCGAGAGCAGGAAAGTCTCGCGCTCGCGCAGGTGCGGGATGCGCAGGGTGTTCAGGGCTTCATCGACCCGCTCCAAAATTTCATCGCGCGGCAGGCCCATATTCTCCAGGCCAAAGGCTACTTCATTGACCACTTTTGTGCCCAAAATCTGGCGCTCGGGGTCTTGCAGAACCGTCCCGACCATTTGCGAAATGCGCGAAAGCGGCAGGGATGAGACATCTTGCCCGTTAATTAAAATCTGGCCTTCAACCTCGCCCTTGTACGAGCGCGGAATCAGGCCATTGATGGCGCGAATCAGGGTGGTTTTGCCGCAGCCGGAAGCCCCGGCGATTAACAACAGCTCACCCCTGGATACTGAAAAAGAAACGCCTTGCAAGGCCGCGCCCACCCGGTCGCGGTAGCGAAAGCGGAGATTTTTTACAGACAGCGCAATATTTGACATGCAGAAATTACCACTCGACTTCTATCGTATCACCAATTTTAACATCCAACCACGCCGCCGCGGAGCCATTAACCACCGAAACGATCAGGTTGCCGGTGCTGCCAAGCAGGGCCACCAATTCGCCGGGCTGGCGTTCGCCAAAAGTGTTAACCATGCCCATGATGGCAGTATCTGCCAGGTGGACGGTAATGCTTTCCATCTTTGTTAACGCCTTCGACAAGTTTTCGACACGAATATTAGATGCCAGATTCCCAAAATGGTCAATGTGGATAATTTCTCCACGCCAGCCGTTGGGCAACTGCTCAGGCCTGGGCAGCTCTAATCGGACAGGGTCCGGGAAGCGGGTGCCCAGTTCCGCCAGGGGAACGCCCCTCGCCAGGTGCCCGGCCACAGGAGCGAAAATATCCCGCCCGTGGAAAACGTGGCTGACATTTTCCAGCCAGAATTCGGGCTTGTCCAGATGGACGAATTCAAGCGGCCAGCTTTCCTGTTCGGCGCGTTCCAACAACAGGGTAATTATCCCATTATCGGGGCCAACGTAAAGCTGATTCCCCAGTTTGGCCGCCATCGGACGGCGGTCGGTACCCACGCCCGGATCGACAACGACAACATGAACAGAATTTTCGGGGAAATAAGGGGCCGAACGCGCGAAGATCAAGGCCGCCTCGCGAATGTTCTGGGGTGCGATCATATGGCTCAGGTCTGAAATCAGGGCATGGGGAGCAATGCTCCAGATGACACCCTTCATCACACCCACATTGCCGTCTTTGATACCAAAATCGGTCATCAGGGAAATAGCGGTCATAGACCCTCCGGTTGAATGGTTTTGAGTGACGCCAGCTACATCAGAATTTGCGCTTCCGGGTAAGCAACCAGGCGCGGCGGGGCGAGTTGGGCCAGTGCGAGGATGATGGTTAAAGCGCCCAAGCGGCCCCAGAACATAACCAAACCAACGACCACCTGGCCAAGAATGCTCAAGCCACTGGTGTATCCGAGCGAAAGCCCGCAGGTGGCAAAGGCCGAAATGACCTCGAAGGCTACCAGATCAAGGGGCGCGCCAGGATGAGTAATAAGTAAAAGCCAAATGGCGGCAACAACCATCAACAGCGAAATTGTCAACACCGCCGAGGCGCGCCGCAAAGTAGCCTGGCCCAGGCTGCGGCCAAAGATGTGCGGCGTCTCGCGTCCGCGCGCAAAGGCCCATAAAGCCAACAGCAGCACAACAAAAGTACTGGTAGTGATGCCGCCGCCCATCGAGGCCGGGGCCGTGCCGATAAACATGAGCGATATCTTGAGCAACTGGCTGGACGGCGATAAATCGTAAAAATTGTCGATAGCACTAAACCCGGCAGTGCGGGCCGAAATGGATTGAAAGGTGGATATAACCAGCGCGCGCGGAGCAGGCAGGCTGGCCAGGGTTGCGCCGGGGCGGGTCTCTGCCATGAATAACCCCGCGGCGCCAAAAATAACAAGAAAAGCTGTCGCAATCAAGGTCAGGCGCGAATGCAGGGAGAGCTGGCGGCGGCGATGGCGAAACCAGATCAAAATATCAGCCACAACCGGAATGCCCAACCCGCCGACAAAAATCAAAAACCCGATGACAATCAGGGAAAAATTATCGTTGGGAATACCGTAAAAACCGGGCGTGCCTGAGAACAAGTCAAAACCAGCGTTACAGAAAGCCGAAACGGCGTGAAAAAGGGCATAAAAAATAGCGCGGATATCGCCCAACAAGGGTCGCCAGTGCAGCCAGAGCAAAACCGCGCCAATAAATTCCAGTGAAAAAACGGCGATCAAAACACGGCGAGTCAATTCAACAATGGCGTTCAGATCAAGCAGGTCGAACGAATCGCGCAGGGCCAGCCGGTCGGCAAAGGAAATGCTGCGCCCGATCAGTCGAAAGACGATAACCGAAACCACCATATACCCCACGCCGCCAACCTGGATCAGGATCAACAAGACAATTTGTCCAAAAAGGGACAGGTCTGAACCGGGATTAAAGATCGTAAGGCCTGTGACGGTCAGCGCCGAAATAGCCGTAAAAAAGGCTTCATTCAGGAGCAAAGGCCGCTGTACGCCGACCCAGGGCAACATAAGAACGAGTGTGGAAACAAAAACCATCAGGGAAAGCCCAAAGGCCAGCCTGATGGGAGTAGGCATACGACGCGAGAAAAATACATAACGCTTCAAATGCGTGAGCATCGGGTTTAACTTAGTTCAGCCAACTTGGCAATTTTCTCAGTTGGGCCGATGACAACAATAATGTCATTTGTTTCTATTACCTGGTCGGCATCTGGGGAAACCGTTACGGATGACTCGTGGCGCACAGCAACCACATTGGCGCCGTAGTGATTGCGCAAGTCGAGTTGGGCAAGCGTTTTACCGGTCAGTGACGCCGGAGCGCGAAACTCAAGAACACTGTGGCTGTCACCAAAAGCGATTTGCTCAAGCAGATTGGGGGCAGCCAACTCGATACCCAATCGCCGCCCGGCATCAGCTTCAGGCAGGATAACATGATCTGCGCCAACGCGTAGCAAAATATCTTTCTGACGCTGGGACAACGCTTTGCAGATAACCCGCCGCACCCCCAATGCCTTAAGCGCCACGGCAGTGATGAGATTACTCTCAAAATCAGTACCAATCGCCACGACAACCGTGTCGAAGGATGCGATATCGAGCGACCTGAGCGAATCCTCGTTCGTTGAATCGACCACAACCGCCTGGGTACAAGATTCGCTAATGTATTGCACAATAGCCGGGTCACGGTCAACCCCTAAAACACTGTATCCTTTTTCGCTCAAGGTGCGCACAACAGCGCGGCCAAAACGTCCCAGACCAATGACAGCAAATTCTTTTTGTTTGTTTCGGGATGCATTAAACATAGTTTTGATTATCGCACAAATAATCGCCGCTAGCCAGAGGCAGCGGCGATTTACAAAAAAAGCAACTTCAACGGTAATCCGGCTTGCTTATTAAAAATCAGCCGGATTGCCGAGAGACAGGGTGAGGGATTCGGGTTCGATACGCTTGACCAACCCGGTCAGAACCGAGCCTGTTCCCACTTCAACAAAAGTAGTCACACCCTGGGCGCGCAACCAACGCACAGACTCGGTCCAGCGCACGCGTGATGTCATCTGGGCAAGCACATCGGCGCGCAGATCAGCGGCGCGAGTCAGCGGGGAGCAGGACACGTTGCCAACCACGGGGATGATCGCATCGCTGAAATTGGCGGCCTGCACGGCATCCTGCCACTCGGGCAGGATGCAAGTCATCAGCGGCGAATGGGCCGCGATACTGACCGCCAGCGGAATGGCGCGGCGCGCCCCGGCGGCTTTGGCCAACTCCAGGGCGCGCTCAAGGGCTGGCTTCGCGCCTGAAATAACCACCTGCCCTGGCGAGTTGTCGTTGGCAACCTGCACAACTTCATCGGCGATACTGGCTTCGGCACAAACCCGGTCGAGGGTCGGAATGTCCAGGTTTAGGATGGCCGCCATGCCGCCGGGATTTTCCTCCCCGGCGCGCTTCATCAATTCGCCACGCCGGCGTACCAGGCGCAAACCATCGGCAAAGGATAAGGCTCCGGCCGCGGCAACTGCGGATAGCTGTCCCAGTGAATGCCCGGCCATAAAAACAGGAGCCAGGCCGGGCTGGCGGGCGCAGAAGACGCGGTAGGCAGCCAGCGAATGGGCAAACAGCGCAGGCTGGGTGTTGAGCGTGTCGTTCAAATCCGCCTCCGGCCCATCCCAGATCAATTTGGAAAGCGAAAACCCGAGGATGTCATCGGCTTCTTCAAAGGTTTGGCGGGCTTCCGGGAAGGCGGCAGCCAGGTCGCGGCCCATGCCAACAGCCTGCGAGCCCTGGCCGGGAAAAACAAAAGCGGTGGTTTTGGGGTCAATGGTCATAATGATTTCCTCTGCGCTTAAAACACAAACGCGCCGTTCAAGTGACGGCGCGCACGTGTCTTGGGCGCTTATTTGTTGTCTTTTTCGACAGCAATAACTTCGCGGCCCTTGTAATGCCCACAATTCGCGCATACGGTATGTGGCAGGCGCATCTGTCCACAATTGGGGCAGACAGTCAGGTTGCGGGCTTCAAGAGCGTCATGGGCGCGACGACGGTCACGGCGTCCCTTGGAAATTTTGCGTTTTGGATGTGGCGGCATTTCGTACTCCTTTATAATTCCAGCGGCATTGGTCTGTCATTGGGTTAAGCGGATGGATTATAGCGGCGGCAGGCTGAACTGTCAAGCAAAAGCTTGACCAAATTTGGAACAATCAGCCGCTTCAAGCTGTGAAACTGGTATGTTATACTTTTGAATTGTCAAAAATTCACTCAAGAGAAAACTTCATGACACTGACAAAATTTGCTAAATTTTCATGGGGCGTCCTGGCCTGGACAATCGTTGTCATCCTATGGGGCGCGCTGGTGCGCGCAACGGGTTCAGGCGCGGGCTGCGGCTCTCACTGGCCGACCTGCAACGGTGAGATCATCCACCAACCACAAGCGGTCGAGACGCTGATCGAGTTGACCCATCGCGCTACCAGCGGTCTTGCGCTGATTCTGGTATTGGTGATGCTGATCTGGGCCTTTCGCGCCTATCCCAAGGGCCATATACTCCGCAAAGGCGCGGTCGCGACCGCATTTTTCATCCTGCTCGAAGCGCTGCTGGGGGCCGGGCTGGTCTTGCTCAAGTTGGTCGGGGATAACGACTCCGTTCACCGCGCGATTGCAGTCGCCCTGCACCTGCTCAACACCTTCCTGTTACTGGGCGTAATGACCCTGACCGCCTGGTGGGCCTCGGGTGGAAAAGCGCTCAACTTCAAACAAAAAAAACTTTGGCCAATCTGGTTCCTGCTCGGCCTGGCCGGGGTAGCCATCATCGGTATGACCGGCGCAATTACAGCCCTGGGCGACACCCTTTTCCCGGCCCAATCGCTGGCCGAGGGCTTATCCCAGGAGGCGGATCCCAACGCTCATTTTCTGGTACGCTTGAGGATAGTCCACCCGATTGTGGCCATCCTGGTTGGGCTCTACACTCTTAATCTGGTGCGCGCCTTGTTCGGCGGGTTTCAATCCCGGCAGGTGCTCCGCTTCGCCTTGGCGCTGGGCGGGTTAATCCTCATCCAATGGGCAGCGGGGCTGATTAACGTTATTCTATTGGCCCCGGTCTGGATGCAGCTGTTGCACCTCTTCCTGGCCGATCTGGTCTGGATCACTTACGTTTTGCTGGCGGCAAATATTTTTGCAGTAGAGGCATAGATTTATGAGAATTGCACGTGATACTTCTTTTATCTTACGTTGGGTCTCGTTGTTTTTCATCGCGGCTGCCATCATTCTGACAATGATCGAACTAACCGCCTACAGCCGGGCTCGCAGCAACTACCCTGATGGCATGACCATTGGCGGCGTTCCCGTCGGCGGGATCAGCCCGCAGGAAGCCGCGCAAAGGCTCCTGCAGGTTTACAGCTCGCCCATCGAAATTCAATACGCAGGGGAATTAATTCATCTCGACCCGACCCTGGTCGGTTTCAGCATCGAAACCGAGGCCATGCTGGCTGCTGCCGATTTACAGCGCACTGGCAGTCCCTTCTGGATCGGTTTCTGGGATTTTCTATGGAGCCGCCAACCCCAAACCAGCCCCGTGCCGCTGGTGGCTACCTTTTCGCAAGAGCAACTCACACGCTACCTGCGGGAAGAAATCTCCCCGCGCTATGATATTCCGGCCGTTGCCGCCCAGCCGGTTCCAGGACAGGTTAATTTTGCCCCCGGAACGCCCGGCCAGGAAGTGGATATCAACCGGGCTGTCATCCTGATCGAGGACGCTCTGCGGTCGCCTGGAAAACGCACCGTAGCATTAACCGCGCAGCGCACCCTGGCCGGACGGCCTGTGCTGAACAATCTTGGCATTCTCGTCCGTCAGATCATCGACCTGACTCCTTTCGACGGCGTGGTCGGTTTTTACATGCTCGACCTGCAAACCGGAGAAGAACTCCACTTTGGCTACAACCGCAACGAAAACATAAGCATCACGCCTGATATTGCTTTTACGGCATCCAGCACCATCAAGATCCCTGTCATGATTTCCACTTACAACTATCTTGGCCCGGAATTGAGCGATGAAGTAGCCGCCCTTGTGCTCGAAATGGTGACCATGTCAGAAAACCCGGCTACAGACGCCCTGATGAGACGTATTGACGAAGCCCGTGGCCCGCTGGTGACAACCAGTGACTTGCAAAGCCTGGGGCTGGACAATACTTTTATTGCCGGATATTTCTTCAACGGCGCGCCGCTGCTGCAACGATTTGAAACAGAGGCCAACCAGCGCACGGATGTTGTCACTAATCCCGATGTTTACAACCAGACAACGCCTTCAGAAATGGGGCAATTGCTGGCAGATATTTACCAGTGCTCGCAAACTGGCGGCGGCGCATTGGTGGCGGCTTTTCCAGATAAAATGAGCCAGCAAACCTGCCTTGAAATGGTCGATTACCTGAAACGCGATCGCATCGGCGTCTTGCTCGAAGCCGGGCTGCCTGATGGTACCCAGATCGCCCACAAGCACGGCTGGATCAGTGGTTCGGCTGGCATCATCCAAAATATTAGCGACGCCGGCATTGTTTACACTCCCGGCGGCAACTATGTTATTTCCATTTATATTTACCACCCCGTCCAAACCATCTGGGAGCCGGTTTCAAATATGGTTGTTCAGATTTCCCAGGCAGTTTACAATTACTTTAACCTGCCGTCGCAATAATCGTGCTCTTCCCGTGTATAATTTCAGGTATGAGCCATACCCTCGGACTTTACCGCCTGCAACAAGTAGACAGCCGCATAGACCAGGCCAACACCCGCCTGGAAGCCATCCGCGCAGTCTTGGAAAATGACAGCGCCATCCTGGCTGCGCGGGTCATCCTCGAAAGCGCCGAAAAGAATCTTCACGAGGCCGAAAAAGCCTTGCGCGCAAGTGAAGCAGCCAGCGAGTCCCAGCGCATTAAACTGGAACAGGTTGGGGCCAGCCTGTACGGTGGAAAAATCCAAAACCCCAAAGAATTGCAAGACCTGCAAAACGACCTGGCATCACTCAAGCGCCACCTTGCCACCCTGGAGGATACGCAACTCGAAGCGATGCTGGAAATCGAAGCCGCTCGAGAAGCGCGCCAGGCTGCCGAGTTGGAGATGAACAAAGTCGAGGCGCGCGTAATTTCGCAAAACGCTTCACTCAAAGGGGAACGTGAAAGTCTGCTCAACAGCCTGGAAAATCTCAATGCCGAACGCTCAGCCACCTACAACACCATCAGCCCCGCCTTACTCGAAAAATATGAAAGCCTGCGCATTAAACGGCGCGGACTGGCAGTAACCACCATCAGCGATAACGCCTGTGACGCCTGCGGCTCTGGCCTGACACCTGCCCAGGCCCAGGCCGTGCGCATGGCCGTTCAACTGGTCGAGTGCCCATCTTGCGGGCGGATTTTATTCAGCAACTAAGGCGGAACCATGAATCGTTTGCCGCAAATTGACCTGCTTTCCTTTTGGATCGGCGCTATCGTGGCCTCCATCTTTTGGGCCATCTTATCTGCGTTGCGACCAAGCCTGCGCGGTGCCATTGAAGCAATAAAAAAGCAAAGCATGGAAGCGAAATTGCGCGCCAGTTCTGGCATCGAGGACAGTCACCGCAAAATCGTCTATCGCCAGAGCCAGGAGATGCACCTGGCTGCATCGTTGTTTGCGCTGGATGAAATCGTGCTTGAGTCGCGCCTGCTCTCTCCTCCCGCCCAGATCGAACCGGGAATGGCCCCTCACCACGAAGACATTGTCGAGCGAACCATCCCTTACCTGCCCGAATGGCCTGAAATCGGCGGATTTTACGGCGCGCAAACTTTGAGCCTGGCCGAAGCCCTGTCTGGCCAGGCCAGGATCGTTATCACCGGTCAGCCGGGAGCAGGCAAGAGTACCGCCCTGGCAACCCTGGCCAGCCAGGTGGTCAACCGCCACCCCGATGTGGCCAACCTGCACGATACCATTCCCTTCCTGTTGCACGTTACCGATCTTGGCCTTCCGCTAGCCGAACCCAAAAAGCCCGAAGAATTGCTCGCCCCGATCATCGAACACCAATCAAACCGGGCGGCTGTTTTCGATATTGCGCGCATCCCCAATTTTGTGCAATACGCCTTCCAAAGCGGGCAGGCCCTGCTCCTGCTGGACGGGCTGGATGAAATGCCACAGCCGCAAGTACAGGAAGCCTCAGTTTATTTGCGCCTTTTGTTACGCGCCTACCCGCAGACGCGCGTTCTCGTAGCGGGCGCGCACGAATATATCGACGGTATGTTGCAGCTTGGTTTCATCCCGCTGACATTGATGGCCTGGACGCCCCAAAAGCAGCAGCAATTCCTGAACAAGTGGGATGCGCTGTGGCAAAAATATGTACGGAATGAATCCTGGGCGCAAACAGCGCCTGAAGTCGACAGCCTGCTGCTCAAACGCTGGCTGGCAGTCGATAATCTCGGCCTGACACCGCTCGAATACACTTTGAAAATCTGGGCAGGTTACGCAGGGGATGTGCGCGGCCCGCGCCCACTGGATGCCATCGAATCGCATATCCGCCGACTTGCTCCGCCGAACACACCGCCCGAAGCCTTGCAAGTCATCGGGGCGCAGAGCAGTCTGAACAATCTGGCAAGCTTCCAGAGCGATCAGGCCAAAGAGTGGGTCAAAGCCTTTGACCAGGCGGCAGAAAGCGCCAGCCAGCAGCCAGCGACAAGCGAAGCACCCGTCGAAGATGCTGAGGCAGTCTCGACCGAATCCGCTCCTGAGACCGCCCAGCAGGAAGAACAAAAAAGCCAGAAGAAGAGTCCAGCCCCGGTCGCGAACACGTCCCTGGTCAACAAACTTACCTCCAGCGGATTACTTAAATCGCTGCCCAAAAATCGGCTCCGCTTCAGCCATCCAGTCTTTGGCGCGTACCTGGCCGGGCAAGCCCTGCGCGGCCCCGGCGCAGCTGAACCCATCCTGAACCAGCCTGTCTGGAGCGGGCGCACCCAGGTGTTGCGCTACCTGGCCGCCTTCACCGACACCACGCCGCTCATCCAAAACCTGTTGCTTGAATCTTCTGATCCTTTGCTGATGCGCCCGCAGTTAACCGCACTGCGAATGCTGCGCGAGTCGCCGCGCAATGCCCCCTGGCGCAACACAGTCATCGCCAGCCTGCTCGAAATCCTGCAGAACGAGGACAACCCCGTGGCGCTGCGCGGACAGATCATGGCCGCATTTGCCCTGAATAACGATCCCAACATTGGCGCTTTGTTCAGGCAGTTGCTGCAATCGCCTTCAGATGAACTGCGCGGATTGGCCGCGCTGGGACTGGGTATACTCCGCGACACAAAAGCGGTGGACAACCTGGGCTACCTGCTGTCGCAAAGCATAGGCACAACCCAGCGCGCCGTCTGCCTGGCGCTGGTGGCAATCGGCACCCCGGCAGCGCTGGAAGCGGTTGCCAAAGCCCTGCTGCAAGGCGACGAAGACCTGCGCCAGGCAGCCGCCGAAGCGCTCGCCAATGACCCGCAAGAAGGCCACGAGGCCCTGCGCGAAGGCATCACCAGCGAAGACATCCTGATGCGCCGCGCCATTGCTTACGGGCTGGCGCGCATTCCCGAAGAGTGGGCCGCAGAATTGCTGCAAAAAACCCAGATCGAAGACACCCAGTGGGTCGTGCGCAATGTCGCCGTCGAACTGCTCGACAGCCGCTCACGTCCCGACCCGCGCATCCCGCGCCGCCTAACCCCGCCCGCCGAAACCCCCTGGCTGATCGAATTTGCTGGCCGGCAAGGCATGGGCATCAGTCCCGGTCAGGTTGCCAACGATATCCTCATGCAGGCATTCAAGGGTGAAAACAACGACGAAAGACGCGCAGCGCTTTCTTATTTGCGCCACACCCCAAACGAGGGCATCATTGGCGAGTTTTACCGTGCCTACTTTGGCGATGATCGTGAACTAAAAGAAATGGTTTACCATGTCATCAAAGACTATGCCAGCGGCGGCGCGCAATTGCCGCCCCCAATGCAGTTCGGACTGGGATAAAAAATGCTGATTACCAATGCAACCATCATCACCTGGGAACACGAGAACCGGATTTTGGCAGACTCGGCCATGCTGATTCTGGACGGCAAAATCGCCGATTTCGGCCCTTCAGCAGAGCTCGCGGCGCGCCACCCTGACACCGCGCTGTTCGACGCGCGTGGACAGTTGCTCCTGCCCGGCAACATCTGCGCCCACACCCACTTCTACGGCATGTACTCACGCGGACTGGCCATTCCCGGTGAACCGGCGGCACGCTTCTCGCAGATTCTCGATAACCTGTGGTGGCCGCTCGACCAGGCCCTGGACGAAGAAGCCACACGGCTTTCTGCCCTGGTTTGCTTGGTGGATGCCATCAAACACGGCACTACCACGCTGATCGATCATCACGCTTCGCCCAACTTCCTGACTGGTTCGTTGAATGCCATCGCCCAGGAAGTTGAAAAAGCTGGCCTGCGCAGCGTGCTCAGTTACGAAATCACCGATCGCTATGGTGAAGCTAAAATGCGCGAATCGATCGATGAAAACGTCGATTTCATCAAAGCCACATCCAAAGCAAGCCGCCCGCTGCTGCGCGGCACATTCGGACTGCATGCCCCGCTAACGATCTCCACAGCCACCCTGAAAGCCTGTGTGCTGGCCATTCAGGGCCTGGATGTCGGGCTGCACATCCACGTCAGCGAGTCGAAAGACGATCAACTGGCCCTGGCCGCCCGCGGCGATGGCCGCCCGATCGAGTGGCTGCAACGTCACGGCGGACTCGGCCCGAGGAGCATCGTCGCCCATGCCGTGCATGTTGACGAGAGCGAGATAAAATTGCTAGCCGACAGCGGAACCTGGGTCACACACCAGCCGCGCTCGAACATGAACAACGCCGTCGGCGTGGCCCAGACCGAGAAAATGCTCGAAATGGGCGTCAAGGTCTGCTTGGGAAATGACGGGTTTTCGAATGCGATGTGGGAAGAGTGGAAAGCTGCCTATCTCCTGCACAAGATCGCGCACGAAGACCCGCGCCGCATGGGCGGCTACAGCGTGACGGATATCGCCATCTACAACAACGCCGCGCTGGCCAGCAGTTTCTATGAGCAGCCGATCGGCATCATCGAAAAAGACGCCGCCGCCGACCTGATGCTGGTGGATTATGACCCACCAACGCCGCTGACAGCCGGTAACCTGCCCTGGCACATCCTGTTCGGATTCCGCGACAGCATGGTCACGGGAACGATCGTCAACGGCCAATGGCTGATGAAAGACCGTCAACTGTTGACCCTGGACGAAGCCGAAATCGCCTCCCAGGCCCGCCAACTAGCGCCCAAAGTTTGGGAAAGCTACAACAAGTTCGTTGCATAACAATCCAGACATCCAACGTCTCCAGTCCAACGGCTGGAGATGCTGGACTCCACACACAACTTCAAATACAACAAGGAACCCCTATGACCGACCAATTGCTTATGACCATCGCCATTCTTGGCGGCACCGGAAAAGAAGGCAAGGGCCTGGCCTATCGCTGGGCCAAAGCCGGCTACAAAGTTGTCATCGGCTCGCGCACTCCCGAAAAAGCCGAAGCCGCCGCAAAAGAACTGACCGAGATGCTTGGCGATGCCGCCATCGAGGGGCTGGATAACCTTTCAGCCGCAAAACAGGCCGATATTGTCGTCCTGACCGTCCCGTATGCCGCACACCGCGACACCCTGCTGACGGTCAAGGATGCGCTGCAGGGCAAAATCCTGGTCGACGTGACCGTGCCGCTCGTCCCGCCCAAGGTCAGCAAGGTGCAGATGCCCGCAGCTGGCAGCGCCGCCCAGGAATCAGTCGAAATTCTCGGCGAGGGCGTGCAGGTTGTGGATGCTTTCCAGAATATCTCGTACGAGCACCTGATGGCCGAAGGCGAAACACCCTGCGATGTGCTGGTGACCGGCACGAGCAAAGCCGCCCGCGAAGAAGTGTTGAAGCTGGTCGAAGCGGCCGGGCTGACCGGTTGGGACGCCGGCCCGGTCGAGAACTCGGTCGTTGTCGAGGGCCTGACCTCCGTGCTGATCTACATGAACAAACAATACGGCTCGACCCATGCCGGAATTAAAATAACTGGGCTGTATAAATAGGTTTCGAGGTATCCGGTATCAGGTTTTGCCCGCCTGATACCGGATACCTCGCACTTGACGCCATGTCCCTGACTCTCACCCCCCTCCCCAATATCCCCATCATCCGCCCGGGCAACAACCTGGCGGAGTTTCTTCTTAATAGCCTGCGCGAAGCCAATATCCGCCTCGAAGATGGCGATATCCTTGTCCTGGCCCAGAAAATCGTCAGCAAGGCCGAAAACCGGCTGGTCAACCTGGCCGCCATCTGCCCTTCGCCCGCCGCGCTGGAACTGGCCGAGAAAACTGGCAAAGACCCACGTCTGGCAGAGCTGCTCCTGCAAGAGAGCAGCGAAATCCTGCGTGTGCGCATCGGGTCGGTGATCGTCGAGCACCGCCTGGGGTTTATCTGCGCCAACGCCGGGATAGACCAATCCAATGTCGGGAATTCGGATAGCGGAACGCAGAATGCAGAGCCGCACCACGATTGGGCCCTGCTGCTGCCTGAAGACCCGGACCGGTCTGCGGCCGAGATCCGCGCTGCGCTCGAAACAGCCAGCGGCAAACGCCTGGGCGTGATGGTGATCGACTCGCATGGCCGCGCCTGGCGGCTGGGGACGGTCGGGGTGGCGATCGGCCTGAGCGGCCTGCCCGGCCTTTTAGACGAACGCGGCTGGAGCGATCTCTTCGGGTACACACTCAAAATTACCGTCGTCGGGGTCGCGGACGAGCTGGCCGCCGCCGCCAGCCTGGTGATGGGACAGGCCGCCGAGGGCACGCCCGCCGTCCACGTGCGCGGATTTCCCTATCCGCTGCGCGAGGGGTCGCTCAAGGAGTTGATCCGGCCCAAAGACCAGGATATGTTCAGGTAAAAGATGAAAGACGAATTCTGGGAATTTCTCGACCAACTGATCGAATCAAGCGAAACCATCATCGACCGGCCAGCCGGTTCGCGCCATCCGCGTCACCCGCAGATCGTTTACCCGCTCGATTACGGCTACCTGGCCGGGACAAGCTCGGCAGATGGCGACGGGATGGATGTCTGGCGCGGCTCACTCGAAGAAAAAACGCTCAAGGGCATCCTGGTCACAGTCGATCTGCAAAAACGCGATAGTGAGATCAAACTGCTGCTCGGCTGCACGCAGGCAGAAACACAAACCATTCTCAATTTTCACAACAGCGGTCAGATGCGGGCCGAGTTAATAGTCAGAAACGATAATAAGTGACAGTCATCTTGAAGATGCTTGCCACTGTTCAAACGGAGAGAAAACGTGAACAACATTCCCGAAGAATTTTACGACCTGCTCAAAGATGAGGTCAAAGCCTTTTTATTCCTGGCAACCGTTATGAAAGACGGCTCGCCGCAAGTCACGCCGATCTGGTTCAACCACGATGACAAGCACATTTTGATCAACTCTGCAAAAGGGCGGGTCAAGGATCGCAACATGCGCGCCCGTCCGAAGGTGGCCTTTGTCATTCAAGATCCGACCGACCCGTACCGCTATCTGCAAATCCGTGGGCGGGTGGTCGAAATCACCGAAGAAGGCGGGCTGGAACACATCAAGACCCTGGCAGCCAAGTACACTGGCAAGCCTTGGCGGGGAGCCGACCCCGATGAAATCCGCGTCATCTACAAGATCTTGCCAAACAAGATCGACGCGCATTGATTCGATGAACCTTCAACCGGCAGATTTGCAACACTTCCTTCGTTCACGACGCTCGATCCGCAAATTTACGGATGCGCCTGTGGCGGACGAGGTTTTGCGCGAGATCCTCAAAACGGCAGTCTGCGCCCCATCCGCACACGGGATGCAGCCCTGGCGCTTTGTGGTGATCGACAACCTGGGCGCCAGATCCGCCCTGGGAGCTGCGCTAACCGGTCAGATGCGGACCGATATGCAGGCCGAAAACGCTCCCGAAGCGGAAATCAACCAGCGGGTGGAACGCTCACTGCGGAGAATGTCCGAAGCGCCGAAAATCATCCTGCTCTGTCGCGATGCCGAAGCGCAGCGCGCCCAACATCCCGCTGAAGAACAGATGGGGGTCCAGTCGGTGGCGATGGCGGGGCTGCAACTGATGCTGGCCGCCCACGCCCACGGGCTGGGGTCGGTCTGGATCTGCTGGCCGCTCTATGCCGGGGCCGAAACGCAGCGCGCGCTCAGCCTGCCCACAAGCTGGCAGCCGCAAGGGATGATCCTGCTCGGCCAGCCGGCAGAAGAGCCGCGAGAGAAGAAACTGAAGCCACTGGATGATGTTATTTTTTACATTCAGGATTGAACCCGCCGGAAGATTTATTAGGCAGGTATGCTATACTTTTTTAGCGTCCGGGACAATTTTTCGGTCGCGTCAGCATGAGGAGGAGTGAAAAATGAGTCTTTACCCGGAAAATACACCCCAGGCAGGCGCGCCACAGGAAAGCCCGGCCCAGAAGCCACAATTCACGACCATCCGCGAACTGGACCCGGTCAAAGTACAGGAGCTGCAGGAGCGCATCCAAGAGGAGCAAAACCTGTCGTTGGGGATCATGACCGGGCTGACAGCGGCCGTACTTGGCGCAATCCTGTGGGGCGCGATCAGTTTTTTCACCAACTATCAGATTGCCTGGATGGCGATCGGCGTGGCCTTCATGGTCGGCTGGTCGGTGCGCCAGTTCGGCAAAGGTGTGGACAAAATCTTCGGTTTCATCGGCGCAGGCTTGGCGCTGCTCAGCTGCTTGCTCGGCAATTTTTTTATGCTCGTGGCAGTCATTGCGCAGGAAGCAGCGACCCCGCCGCTCGACGTGCTGTTTTACATACTTCTGAACCCCAGCGCAAACCTGGAACTGTTTGTGGCAGCCTTTTCGCCCATCGACCTGCTCTTTTACGGCTTTGCGATCTATTATGGCTACCAATATTCCTTCCGGCGGTTGACCGCCGAAGAACAGGAAGGCCTGTATCGAACGCGGACGGTTGCGGCGTGACAAAAATAAAGATTCTTTGTCACGGAAGCATCGAGGCGGCATGATGTCGCAAAAAAAGCCGAGAAGGTGATTGAACAGATACGGGAGTCATGATGAGAAAAACCCTAAGAGTCTGCTGAAAAAGTGGTCGCAGCTGGACCCTCCTCGGCAGCGAGGAAATCGGGTAAAAATAAGGCAATCCATTCACGAGGAGTGCCGCCAT
>JAKLPV010000120.1 GCA_022013685.1 Anaerolineae bacterium | reverse complement strand
TGGCGAGGGTCTCAACCGCCAGGGACAGATTGATCGAACTCATGCGCTGCTAAAAACACAAGCTCCGGAAAACCTGCGCTTAATTTGGTCGAGTCTTGAAGATATTCAGGCCCAGTCCAGCCGTATCGAAACAATTTTCAATGCTTTGTATCCCAAGTCTCAATATGATATGCAAGCGCCGCGAGTCCTGGCTTTTCTCGCTGAAGGTACACTTCGTGTCAACCGTCCCGATCTGGCAGAGCAAGCGTTGACCTCCCTGCGCGCCATGTCCAAGTATGAGAACGATGACAACATGCAGCCCATCCCGGCAGGTAGCTTCGAAATGGGCGCTGATCCTGAAGTCATCCTGGCTGAATGCCAAAAATATTATGATAGTTGTGAAATTGGCAATTATCAAGATGAAGCCCCCATGCACACCGTCACCCTGAACACTTTTGAAATGGGTGTTTACGAAGTAACAAACGCCGAATACCAACAATGTGTTTTATCCGGCGTTTGTGTTCCGCCAAACGAAGTGAATTTGCAAGTGCTTGATAATTACTTTGATGAAAACAATGCTAATTATCCGGTAATAAATGTTAATTGGTATGATGCTTCAATATATTGTGTCTGGCGCGGCATGCGTTTGCCCAGCGAGGCCGAGTGGGAATATGCTGCGCGCGGCGGGCGGGAAAGTCAGTTGTATCCTTGGGGTAATGCATTAGATAATTACCTGGCAAATTTTTGCGATAAAAATTGTGCATTTAGTTGGGCATTCACAGGAATTGATGATGGGTTTTCAACCATTGCACAAGTTGGAAGTTATCAGCCAAACGCTTTTAACCTGTTTGATATGAGTGGCAATGTATCAGAATGGGTTTCCGATTATTATGAAGATCAATATTACCAATCCTTACCACCTGAGATTCAAAATCCCATCGGGCCCCTTGTTGGTGAGACTCGAGTATTACGTGGTGGCTCCTGGCTTAATACAGCGGAATTTTTGATGGTATCAATTCGTACCGACTTCAAACCTGATAACTATTTTGACAATGTAGGATTTCGATGTGCCAAAAGTCGAGACTAAAATTCTTGTTCTATTATGATACATTGCCATGAAACTTTCAAAACATTACAACTGGCTTGTTATATTTTGTTGTTTTCTTGCATTTTTGCTAAATGGCTGCAAAGAAGATTTTACTGGATTGGCGGGAGGTGCCGGCGAACAAGAGACCATGGTAGCAGAATCGCTAACCGAAAACCCGGCCAGAGCTACTGAATTTTCAGACTCTACCCCAACTCCAACCATTAGACCGTATAACAGCTCGCGCGGTCAGATCGCTTATATCGCCAAGACAAATGACGGCAAAACCGAAGTCATGCTGGCGTATGCAGATGGCAGCGCTGAACCGGTGGCCCTGACCAATGACGGCGCGCCCAAAGACACCCCGGTCCGCTCGCCCAATGGGGAATATGTTGCCTATGCAGGCAATGTTGACAATAACTCGGATATTTACCTGCTGCGCGTCAGCGACCGAAGCCTTACCCGTCTGACCAGTTCAGTCGCCAAAGACGGCTGGCCGAGTTGGTCACCGGATGGCCGCCTGGTGACGTTTGAATCTTTCCGCGATGGAAACTTTGAAATCTACGCGGTCGATATTCAAAGCGGCTTCGAGACCCGCCTGACGGACAACCCCCGCGGGGATGGCCGCCCGACCTGGTCGCCGGATGGGCATTGGATTCTCTTCGTTTCGAACCGGGATGGCGGCGCGGACATTTATCGCATGGACGCCGACGGCAGCAACGTCATCCGCCTGACGGTGGAAGCCGCGCCGGATGCCCACCCTTCCTGGTCGCCGGATGGACAGTCGATCGCCTTCACCTCCTGGCGGGATGGCAACCCCGAAATTTACCGCATGCGCGCCGATGGCAGCGATCAGCAGCGCCTGACCAACAACAAGGGCAGCGACGATTATCCCTTCTGGTCGCCGGACGGGCAGGAAATTCTCTATATCAGCGGTGAAAGCGGCAAAGAGAACGTGGCGGTGATGGACGCCAACGGCGCCAATGCGAGGGTCTTGACGGCCGGGAATGCCTACAACGCTTACCCGGTCTGGTCGCCGGACGGTCTATATGTTGCCTACCAGGGCAACAACAATGGCGAAAATACCATTTACGTTATCGATTTGAATGGAAACGTCCTTGGCCGTATTTCCCTGGTCGGCCAGCAGGCCACCGAGCCGATCTGGTTTCCATAAGTAGAAAGGTAGTTTACACAATCCCATCCTAAACTGAGGCGTACTGGCATATTTTCAAACCAGAAGAATATCCAAAAGCCCGGCTCCCTGTCCTTCAAAAGCTTAGAGCCGGGCATGGTTATGCCCCTGTTCCACCGCCTTTGCCAAGCATTCCTGCTGGGGGCAGGCGGTCCATTTTCGGCTAGACGAAACTTCCCATGCTCAAAGTCATGACCTTCAATATCCGCTACGGCACCGCCACAGACGGAGACAATCCCTGGACACGGCGCAAAAACCTGGTCATCGAGCGCATCCGCTCCTTCGACCCAGATCTACTTGGCCTCCAGGAATGCCGTGCGGAGCACCGATGGCAGAAATTATCCCTGGGGTGAGAAAGCCGACCCCAACCGGGCCAATTATGATGCGACCAGTATCGGCGGCACCTCGCCGGTGGGCGCGTTCCCTGGCGGAGCCTGCCCGTATGGCTTGCTGGATATGAGTGGCAATGTCTGGGAGTGGACGCGCAGCGAAGGTTACAAAGAGTACCCATATAAACCTGATGATGGGAGAGAAGATTTGAGCCGCAAAGATGTCTCCCGACCCCTGCGCGGCGGCTCGTTCGATGATAATGAAGATCCCCTCCGTTGCGCCTTCCGCTACTGGCTCGGTCCAGACCGCAGGTACGGCCGCTACGGTTTTCGTGTGATGGTGTCCCCGCTGCTTCTCTCTCAACTATAAGGCGCTAAATCTCTGCATCTCTGATCTCTGGCTTGCGCTGTGAGTGATAATCTGTAGCCAGTGTAAGGTCTCCCCGCGTTACCACTGCGTGGCACGAGAGCGGGGTCGCGTTAAATTTTTCAGCCAGCAAGGTATCTGCTTGATTTTATTACTCTTCAATATTTTTTCCCTTGCCGGCCACCCATCTTGGCGACTCGGGAGCATCTGAAAGAAAGTTCAGATCCTCCATGAGCCGATTGCGAAAATCTTTGTTTTGCCGAAGCACTTCCTGTAAGACTGCTCTGAACATGCCATGATAATCTTCATTACTGGCATGGTCGCGCAGCAGGGCGAGCATCTCCAGGCCAAGCGGGTGTTGTTCCACCTGCTTTTGGACATGATTCCATAAAGAAAGGACGCTGGGCTCAATCACGAACCTGCCGCCGGAAACATCTGGCTTTGCATCACTGCCATGCAGCAGATGGGGCAGCGAGAGCCGCAAATAGTCAAAGGTTTTGGCGCTTAACCGCTCCGGGTTGTTGTTATCGATGTAATCAGCAGGGGCCAGGTCTGCGAGATTTTCATAAACATCATCATCTCGAAAAGTTTTTAGCCAGGCTAATGATGTGTACAATTCTGTCCAGCGCGCCATTTTGACGAATACATCGGCCAGTGGGTAAGCCTGCCAGGCAAATGGGGACATCCCGCTTCCATAGATGTAAAACCGATTTCGGCTGATGCCCAACTGGAATTCGAGCGCATGCCAAAACATTGAGAAAATTTTTCCATTTGCATTCAGGGCCGCATCAAGTTTGGTAATGTCTTCCAAAGCCAGGCGTTCGGTTTGTCCCTGCTCAATGCGGCTGATGATGCTCTGCGCGATCCCGGTGGCTGTACTCAATTTTTCCAACTTCATGTTGGCATTTACGCGTGATAGCGTCAGATAGGCGGCAGCATCATCCAGGGTCAGCACGCCACCTTCGGTATAGTAATCCCACAACCGCTCAACAGGGGTATTTTTCGGGGGCGGTATCTTTTGGCCAATCACAACGGCATGGCGAACCTGTTTTTGAACATCGTCAAAATCAACTAGTCGCCCTTTGCTTGCGGCCAAATAGGCTTCACGGAAATGGAGCGTAAGGAAGGTGAGCAGCTTTTCATCCTGCTCAAGGAAATATTTAAAGAATAGCGCTTCAAGGTCATAAGAAAAGAGTCTGTTGGTCAGTCCAGATCTGGTTCTTACTACCGGTTTTCTCTCAATTACCTTGGGTGCGCCTGTTTCAGATGCTATTACTTCAGCATCAATATTTAGAGCCCAGGAAATGCTTATTAAGGTATTCAGTGTTAGGGACGAGTTTCCAGTTTCAATCCTGCTCACCTGGCTCTGCCCGATGCGTGCCAAATCGGCTAGTTGATGAGTATCCAGACCAAACTCGGTTCTTTTTTCTTTTAACCAACTTCCAATATGATCTTTATTTTTTGCCATAATTACCGCCTTGACAACTCTAAGTATTGCTGTATAATCATAATAACAAATGCGGATTAGGAATATTATATATTTAGTGTTGCAAGATCATAGATGCACGAAGGAGGTTTCTTATGGATAAAATACTACAAGATAACGCGCAGGCTGAGTTTAAGATTTTGAAGCCGCAAGAAGCCGCTGATCGCTTACGCTGTTCGGCGGCCCTGGTTTACAAACTTAGCCAACTGGGTCACCTGCCTTCTGTCCGCATTGGGCGCAAGATCGGTATTTTGGAAAGCGACCTGATTAAGTTTGTGGAACTCAATCGCTACCCACAGCCCAGGGCCTTGACGCATGCCCGGCGCTAAACGTTATCGCGCACATGGTGAGGGTTCGATCACGGTTCGCAAGGATCGGCCCAAGCCATATCTGGCACAAATCACATTACGAGGCAATCGCTTAGCTCAATCCTTTGCCACTAAAACCGAAGCAACCCGCTGGATCCAGGATATGAATAATAAGAGCGGTTCTGTTTCCGATATGGGCCTGTTAGCAGCCTCCATCGAGGAAGCACTGAACATCTGGTTGAACTATGTTCAAATTACCAAGAGCCCGAAAACATATCTGGGCTACAAGCGTATCGCAGATAAATATATTATTCCACAGATCGGCCACCGGCGCGTATTTGAAGCGAAACCGCTGGATATCCAAGAAATCCTGACCACGTACTCACAAGAAGCTGGACCGCGCGAATTACTCTATATCTGGCAAACGGCCAGCAGCTTCTTTGGCTACCTCGTAACCCAGGGTGTCATCTCACAAAACCTGGCAAAGTTTGTTGCCAAGCCCAGACAGAAAACATCGTCAAATGATTTTCGCTATTTATCGCGCGAACAGGTCCATAAGTTCATCAAGGTGGCTGATGAGAACAGCGATCCGCTGGTAGACCTGTACTACTTTGCGCTCTCAACCGGCATGCGCGAGGGCGAAATTCTCGGCCTGCGCTGGAACAATGTTGATTTTGACACGCAATCTGTCATTGTTGTCGAACAAGTCCAATGGACCGATCAGCGACGCGAAGGCAAAGCCGGCTACGAATTCCAGTCGCCCAAAACGATGCGCTCCAAGCGCCGTATTCCAGTTGGCGCTGAGACCATTCGCAGATTGCGTTCCCAGCAACGCCGGAATTCAATTTTCAAGCAGTTTGCGAAGGGCCGTTGGAAGGAACATGACTTGGTCTTTCCATCCGAAGCCGGAACACCGATGGAGCCGACCAACCTGATCCGACGTTTCAAAGATTTGCTGAAAGCCGCCGAACTACCCAACATCCGCGTTCACGATTTGCGTCACACTCACGCTACCTTGCTGCTTTTGCGTGGTGTTCATCCTAAAGTGGTCAGCGAACGACTCGGCCATGCGGATATCACAACAACCTTGAAAATCTATTCGTATGTTATTCCGACCTTGCAGGAAGTGGTAGCTGGCACGATCGAGGATATTCTTGAGAAGCTGCCGCCCCAAAATAAAGCTGATTTATCTGTAAAAGAACTCGATACTTTTGAACACGAGCTGTAAATCACGAAATCGGAGAAAATGAAATGCAACCAAATCGCAACCAAGCTCATTTTCAGGCAAATAAAACAGCCCTATATAGCAAGATGTGGGGGCTAGGCTTACACCTAACCCCCACATGTGGTGGTGATCGACCCGGGACTTGAACCCGGAACCCACTGATTAAGAGTCAGTTGCTCTGCCATTGAGCTAGTCGACCGTCGAGCGGACGCTATTATACCCCAAAGGGTGGCAATGTCAACCGCGTTTTTAGCAGTTGGCGCTGTCTATTATGGTGATCTCGTCTTTTTGGTTGGGGATGATGCACAAAAATTCAAAAGGCTCCTGGCCGGTGTTCTGGTAGTAGTGCGGCGCGCCGGCCGGGATGAAAACCACATCCCCGCTCTGCACCTGGTACTCCTGCCCGTCGATGCCGATCTGGGCCTGGCCGCGCAGCACGTATTGCTCATGTTCAACGGTGTTGGTGTGCAGGGGCATTCCGCCGCCGGTCTGCATGATGAAACGCCGCAGGGCAAAATTGGGCCCCTCCTCGGCTGAGATCAGCACCTGGATGGCGGTATCGACTCCCGCGGCGACAACTTTTTGGGGAACTTCACTGGCGTGTTTGACAGACATGGGAGCTGCTCCTTTTTCCAGTCGCCTTCAGGCGGCTTGGTAAGAATAGCCGGGGGTTTCAATCCCCGGCGGGGCCGATGATGAGAAAAAAACGATTTAACGGCTGACCGTCCCGGCCACAACCTGCCAGGTTTCGGCAGTCTCAACAAATTCGGGGCTGAACAGGCTGGTATCGGTCGTGGTCAGCAGCACCTGTCCGGTGTTTTCGAACGCGGTCAGCAGGTCGGCGCGGCGCTCGCCATCCAGCTCGGCCATCACTTCATCCAGCAGCACGATCGGCGCTTCGCCGGTGCGGGCCTTCATCCAGTCGATCTCGGCCATCTTCAGCGCCAGCAGGGCCGTGCGGATCTGTCCGCGGGAGCCGTAGTTGCCCAGGTCGACCCCATTCGCCAGGAAACGCAGTTCGTCGCGGTGCGGGCCGAGGGTGGTCACGCCGCGGTTGATCTCCTCAGCGCGGATGCGGCCCAGAGCCTCGAGAAAGCCACGGCGGATCGAGTCCAGATCCAGCGCGGAGCGGTCCGTGGCTACCTCCAGCCGCAGGGCGATCTGGCCGTTCGGGCGCGGCAGCGGGTCGAAGGCCGGCTGGTAGGCCAGGCGCAAGACCTCCGCGCCGCGCGTCAGGTTATTGTGGGTGCGCGCGGCGAAGCGTTCCAGCTCTTGAATGGCCTGGATGCGCCAATGGATGATCTGCGCGCCGCTGGCGGTCAGGGTTTCGTCCCAGAAAATGAGCTGGCTGGGGTCTCCGCCGCGCTCCGAGAGCAGTTTGAGCAGGGCGTTGCGGCGGGTCAGGGCCTGGTGATAGTCGCTCAGGGCCACCGCATAGCCGGGAATGGCCTGCGCCAGGGCCAGGTTCAGGTAGCGGCGGCGTTCTTCGGGGCCGCCCTCGAGCACTTGCGACATTTGCGGAATGAAAAGGACGGCGGGCAGGTGGCCGATGGCTTCGCTGGCCGGACGCTTAACCCCGTCGAGCAGGATCTCTTTGCGGCTTCGCACCCCAAGCGGACCGACGTTTTCGAGGATGATTCGCACTTCCAGGCGGTGTTTGCGCCCGGCGCGTTGGTAATCGGCGACGATGCGGGCCACAGCCGGATTTTCGCGGGCCGCTAAAAAGTTGACCAACTGCCGGTCGGTGTGGGTCTGGAAGGATGCAAAGGTTGCCAGGAAGTAAACCGCTTCGAGCAGGCTGGTCTTGCCCTGGGCGTTGTTGCCAACCAGCACAACAGCCCGCCGTGGAAGTTCAACATCCAGGCGGGCAAAATTGCGAAAGTTGGTTAATGAAAGGTGGCTGAGATTCATGATTCTGTGTTGAAGGTTGAACGTTTAACATTGAAGGTTTTGTCGTTGACGTTAAACATTGTACATTCAACATTCAACCCGGTTTTAGACTTTGTCTTCGATCGGGCCTTCAGGCTTCCAAACCCGGCTGGCAAGATCAGTGAACAGGACGCCATTTAAATGGTCGATTTCGTGCTGGAAGATGCGCGCTGTCCAGTCTTTGAGTTTGAGTGTGACGGGCTGTCCGCGCCGGTTTTGGCCTTTGACGGTAACGCCCAGATGCCGTTCGACATCACCCATCACGCCGGGAATGGAGAGGCAGCCTTCGGCGGCGACTTCCTTTTCGACTGATGTGCGTGTAATCTCAGGGTTGATGATGGCATACAAACGCCTGGGGGCTTCTTCAGCGTCTTCGGCCTCTTCATCTTCTTCGTTTTCGTAGTATTCGACGACGATCACCCGTTCTGAAACGCCCACCTGCGGCGCAGCCAGGCCGACCCCCGGCGCTTCGCGCATGGTTTCGATCATGTCATCGATCAAGGTTTGTAGTTTTTCATCGAACTTGGTTACGGCCTTGGCTTTGCGCCGCAAGACCGGTTCTGGAGTGGTGACAATAGTTCTAGTTGCCATGTACAGGTTACCTTTAGGAATTTGGGATGAATAAAAAATAATTTTACCCCGAATCAGGATTTCGAGTTTGCCCGGCTTGCTTGTCGATTTCACCCAGGGTGCGATGATACATGGCCAGCCACTCAGCCATGCGCTCGCGTTCAGCCGCAGTGTCGGCTTCGCGTTTTTTTTGCTGGCGCACGTTGACGCGCTGGACAATATCTTTTTGCACCGAGGGCGGGTCGGCTACGTTGTCGAAACTGAAATCTGTACTGCCAACCTGAATTTTGACAACTCCGTAATTGAAAAGCAGGCCAAAGAAGCCGGTACGCTCGTAGTTGGTGCTCAAGATGTTTTCGAGCGGGGCCGATTTCCGATCTTCATCGCCAAATGGCACCCGGTAGATATCAACAATTTGTTCGGGTGTTACCTGGTACTGGTCGTTGCGCCAATCCAGGAAGCCGTAAATCCACCAGACTACTGTTACAACGATCAGGAAGGCGATAATACTGCCCAGCGCAAGCGGGACCAAGGTTTCAAAAAAATAAAACCAGAGCGGATAGACAGCGATCAACCCTAAAAGAACGCAGGTTTGGAGAATAACATCGTGTATTAATAGGATCCAGTGTTTGTGGTAGGTAACTGTCCCGCCGGATTCTTTACGCGTATAGAAAATCTCGCGGATATATTCCGCAATTGCGCCGCCAAGGGTGGCTTGTTTTTGCTTCGGGCGGACGGGCGCCGGGGCTGCCGGAGCGGGTTGGCCCGTGGTGGGCGGGACAATCCCCAGTTTTTTGCGGATGGCGTCCCTCATAATTTCTTCGTCGTTCTGCCGCCTGACATCTTTTGCGCGCAGCAGGTATTCTTCGATCATGGCTACTGCATGTTTGGGGCGCGGCGCAAACTGCATCCGCATTTCGCCGGTGATGGTGCGCACGATCACCGTCCCGTATCTAAAAATACGTCCAAACATATCGCTTTCACTATTGACAGAGACAATCGTATTCATCGGCGCTTCTTCGCGGCTATCGTACATGGCTACAACTTTTTGGATATTTACAACGCGTTGATTGGTAACAATATAGTAGTCGTTGCTCCAGTCGATGTATTGCCAGAGACCCCACAGTATTGCCAGCACCAACAAAAAGCCAGTGATCAGGGCCAAAGCAACGCTTTGAAAAACAGCGCTCAGGCCAACCATGCCGAGCAGTATCAGAACGGCCATTACTGGCCCAACCATGGCCTGGTACAACATAAAAATATGCCTGCGCGAGAGAAAGTAAATTACTTCATTTTCGCTGATCCACGGGAAACGAAGTTTACGCGCCAGGCTGCGGCTTTGCATCATTGTGGCAAAATTTTGTTGTAAATCCGGGATGCTTTTGAGAAGTTCAAGAAATTTGCTGCGGTACAATTTAAGCAGGATCGTTCCCTTGTTGGCGCGAACGCTGGCATTGTGGGAGCGGTTTTTAAGCAGGGATTGTTCCCCGAAATAGTCGCCGCGAAAAAGGGATGCCAGTTTTTTCTCTTTGCTTTTTACTGTCAACAGGATGTCAACACTGCCATTAAAAATAATATAGAAAAAGTCGGTTGTTGTCCCCTGGACAAAAACGCTCGCCTTGTCTTCTTGGATGATTTCTTCTTGCATGGCTTCAGCGACCGAGCTTAACTGCACGTCGCTCAGTCCGCGAAACAGGTGCATTCTTTTAAGCAGGGCAACACGAACAGGCACATCGGGCATGGGTTGATTCTAGCACGAAATTCAGCCTACCCCTATGCTATAATTCGGCGTTTAGAAAGGGATAACATGCTTTCAAAATTCATAAAAATCATCGGGGGCGACCCCAATAAACGTGAAATTGACCGGCTTGCCGGGATCGTTGAGCAAATTAATGCCCTCGAACCCGGTTTTGAGCAATTGAGCGACGAGGCTTTGCGCGCGAAAACAGTTGAGTTTCGCCAATGCCTTGCGGATGGCGCTACGCTCGACGACCTGCTTCCCGAGGCCTTTGCTGCCGTGCGAGAGGCCTCCAAGCGCACCCTCGGCCAACGCCACTACGATGTGCAATTGATCGGTGGGATTGTGCTGCACTCGTCAAAAATTGCTGAAATGCGCACCGGTGAAGGCAAGACCCTGGTCGGCACACTGCCTGTCTATTTGAACGCGCTCGAGAGCAAGGGCGTGCACCTGATCACAGTCAACGACTACCTGGCGCGCCGCGATGCGCGCTGGATGGGCCAGGTTTACAACTTCTTGGGCATGAAGGTTGGCGTCTTGCAAATGGCTGCGGTCACAGAGAATGGCAAAAAGGCCTTCTTGATCGACCCGGAAAAGGAATCGCCGCGCGAAGACCAACACCAGTTGCGCCAGGTTGACCGCGCCGAAGCCTATGCGGCAGATATTACCTACGGGACGAATGCCGAGTTCGGGTTCGATTACCTGCGCGATAACATGGTCTACCGCCTTGACGACAAGGTTCAGCGCGGACATCACTTTGCCATCGTCGATGAAGTCGATAACGTCTTGATTGACGAAGCCCGCACCCCGCTGATCATCTCCGGCCCGGCCCAGGGAGACCTGGAGTGGTACGGACGCATGTCCCAAATCGTCCGTCAGTTGATCCCCGAAGATTACGAAATCGACGAGAAAGACCGCAACGCCATCCTGACAGAAATCGGTACGGTTCATGTTGAAACGCTGCTCGGACAGCCCCTGCGCGACCTTGAACGGCCCGAAGATATCACGCCCGAACAGGCCCGCCTGCTGGGCTACCTGGAACAGGCCATGCGCGCGCAGTTTCTCTTCAAACGCAATAAGGATTACATCGTCCAGGGTGGCAAGGTTGTCATTGTCGATGATTTTACCGGCCGATTGATGCCGGGACGCCGCTGGAGCGATGGCCTGCACCAGGCGGTTGAAGCCAAAGAAGGCGTCAAGATCGAGCCGGAGAATATCACCTACGCCACCATCACCCTGCAGAACTACTTCCGCATGTATAAAAAACTGGCCGGGATGACCGGCACAGCCCTGACCGAAGCAGAAGAGTTCAGCAAAATCTATAACCTGGATGTCCTGCCCATTCCCACCAACCTTGAATATCAGTCTGCCCGCAGCGATGCCGCGCTGATTGAGGTCAAGGACCGCGATGCAGATGGCTACCAGGTGGCTTTTTTTGCCCACCCGCAGGATGCAGAGAAAAAACCGCTCTTCTGGCGGCGCACCGATTACCCCGACCTGGTTTATCGCACCGTCGAAGCCAAACTGCGCGCGATAGCAACCGACATCCTGCGCAACCACATCATCGGACGCCCTGTGCTGGTTGGCACGACCTCAGTCGATAACTCGGAAAAACTTTCTGGCCGTTTGCGCGCCGAATCAGTGCGGCGGCTGCTTCAAGTTCAACTCATGCGCCGCGCCTGGTTCACGGTCAACAATAAAGAAGAAGACGGCCGCCTGTACACAGAATTGGAGCCGCTCTATCTGCCCCTGGATGAAATCAAGCCTGATTTCCTGCGCCAGTTTGCCAAACCGCTTAACCTGGCTTCGATTAACCCTGAAGACCCGGCCAACCTGCAAAGCTTGCTCTCCATTTTGCACCTGGAACCAGAATACGCCCAGCGGTTGAAGGAAGTTGTTCTGGCCGGTGTGCAGCATTCGGTTTTGAATGCCCGCAAGCATACCGAAGAAAGCCAGATCATTGCCGGCGCAGGCGCGTTTGGCGCTGTGACAATTGCCACCAACATGGCTGGCCGCGGTGTCGATATCAAACTCGGCGGCGATATGGCCGAAGAAATAACGATTGCCGTCAGCCGGGTGCTCAAACGGGCCAGGTTTGACGACCCTTATGACATGCGCCCTGAAGAGCAGCGCCAGGCCCTGCTCAAACTTGCCTCCAGCGAATATGGTATCTACGAAGCTGAAGTGCAGCTCTTCTTGCAGTATTTCGACGATATGGAGCGTGTGCGCCAATTGGGCGGCCTGCACGTTGTCGGTTCTGAACGCCATGAGGCCCGCCGCATCGACAACCAGCTGCGCGGACGCGCCGCTCGTCAGGGCGACCCCGGTTCGTCCCGCTTCTATCTCTCGCTCGAAGATGATCTGATGCGCCTGTTTGGCGGCCAACAAGTCAACGATGTCATGCAGCGTTTCAAACTGGATGACGACCTGCCGCTCGAAAACCGGATTGTCAGCAACATCATTGAAGGTTCCCAGCACCGCGTCGAAGGCTCGAACTTCGATGTCCGCAAGCACCTGCTCGAATACGATGATGTGCTCAACGCCCAGCGCGCCCGCATTTACGGCCAGCGCGACCGGGTTTTCGGCAAAGAAAACCTGCATGAGGATGTGCTCGAATTTCTCAAAGCCGAGGCCGAGAACCGCGTCCCGCCTGCCATGAAGGATGAGGAAGGTCCCTGGAAATTGCTGGCCTGGCTCGAACAGATCCAGCCAACCATCCTGATGACCGACGGTGAACTTTTTGCATCTTATTCCTTCCGCTTGCTGCTTGATGAGCTTGACTCGCAGAACCTGCGCGATTCAACCCTGGCGTTGGTGCGCCGCGCCCTGCAAGCCGAACATGAACACCATCTGAAAGCCATCCAGGCTGGCGCTGAAGCGACCGAAGCGGCGCTTGAAGCCCAGATCGAAGAACGCGAAAGCATGGTCGATACCTTCCTTGAAGGATTGGCCGATTCAGAGGAACAACGCCGTCCGCAGGAACTTCTTGAAGAACTCTCTGGCCTGGTGCACCTGCCCATTCGCCTGAACAACGAACAGCTACGGGCCCTCAATAACGACCCCGCCAGCCTTGAAGACCCGATCAAAGAGCAGATCGTTTCGCAAATCAGTGCGGTGTTCGTCAACCGCCAGGCGGCAGGGCTGTCCATGCGCCTGGGTGAGCCAATTACCCTCAAACAGGGCCTTGAGCGCCTCGAGTGGGCTGAGGCCATCCGCTACCTGGATGAATTGGCAGAAGAACTCTTCGCAAAACGGTATGAAAGCCTGGCGGGTGAAAAAGGCCAGCTCCTCCGCGAACTGGACCTGCTCCTTGCCCGCCACGAAGCCCAAAAACGGGATGCGTCCACCATCATCCGCATCCTGAACACCCTGCCGCTGGCCCGCCGCCAGGTCGGTTTTGATAACAAAACCCACCGCGCCCAGACCCGTGAATATGTGCGTTTCCATTACTCATACCTGGCTGCCCAACTTCTGACCGGCCGCGATGCAAACTGGGTCCAGGCCGACGTTTTGGAGCATCTCGAAGACGCGCTCGAAGCCCTTGAAGAAACCTGGGGAAATGTGGAGTTTTCGCGCATCTCGCAAAACGCCACCAGCCTGGCTGATTTCGGCCCCGCGGCGGATGCCCTCGGCGCGGACGCCCGAAACGCTCTTGTGCCCGGAACAGGTGTGCTGTCTCAACTGACCGAAGAGCAGCGCGCCACACTGAAAGCCGAACTCGGCGCCCGACACCTGACCGAAATTTTTCGCAATGTCCTGGTCAAGTCGATTACCGAACAGTGGGTCGATTACCTGACCAGCGTCGAATCCTTGCGCGTCTCGATCGGCCTGGAGGCTTACGGACAGCGCGACCCGCTGGTACAATATAAAACAAAGGCTTCAGAGATGTTCCAGACCTTGTTGCGCGACGTCCGATCTTCGGTCGTCAGCAATATGTTCCTGTATCGTCCTCGCTCGACGGTGGTTCAGGCCAGCGAAGCGGCTCCTGTTGAAGTGGCGGTCAAGGCGGCGGCCCGCTCACAGGAAGCCGAACAAGCCTCCTCGAAGTCGGGGCGTAAACGCCACAAAAAACGCTAGGTTGCAAGCCTGGCTGAATATCGCGCAATCACGTTGAGATGACCATGATCAATCAGATGATGCCTGCTCCTGAAGAATTCCGCGGCCTGCCCAAGGTGGATTTACACCGCCACCTGGAGGGCTCGCTGCGTTTAAGTACCATGCTCGATGTGGCGCGCAAACACGGCATGACCATCCCGGCCAACGTGGTGCGCCTTTCGCGCCTGGTGCAAGTACAGGATGAGGATAATCTGACATTTGATAATTTCCTGTCCAAGTTCAACACCCTGCGCATGTTCTACCGTTCGCCTGAAGTGATCGAGCGGATCACCCTTGAAGCAGTTGAAGATGCCGCCAAAGACAATATTCGTTATCTTGAATTGCGTTTTACGCCGGTGGCCCTCAGCCGCGCCGAACGTTTCCCGCTCGAAGACGTGGTCAATTGGGTCGTCAAGGCTGCCAAAGACGCCGAGAAAAAATACAAAGTGATGGTGCGCCTGATCGCCTCGATCAACCGCCACGAACCTTTGGAACTGGCCGAGCAAGTGGCCTGGATCGCAGTTGAAAAAGGCCGTGAAAATATCGTTGGGTTGGACCTGGCAGGCAACGAAGCCGAGTTCCCGGCCAAGCCTTTCCTGTCGCTTTTCAAGGAAGCCCGCCAATCAGGCTTGTCCCTGACCATGCACGCCGGTGAGTGGAGCGGCGCAGCCAATGTGCGCGAAGCCATTGAAGTCTTTGGCGCGCAGCGCATTGGTCATGGGGTGCGTGTGCTCGAGGACGGTTTTACCACCGCCCTGGCGCGTGAAATGGGCACTGTCTTTGAAGTTTGCATGACCAGCAATTACCAGACCGGCGTGGTGCCGGAATTGAACGGACACCCGGCTCCGAAAATGCTTAACGCCGGCCTGAATGTCACCTTCAACACCGATGATCCCTCCATTTCGCAGATCACGCTCGGCAATGAATACCGCCTGGCGGTGCAAGACCTGAAAATTCCGCTGGACACGCTCAAGCAGCGCATCCTGGCCGCTGCTGCTGCCAGTTTCCTGCCTGAAAATGAGAAGAATAAACTCATCCAGAATTTCAAGAAGGATTTGAAACTGGCCTGAGCAACAAACAAGAGCAAAGAAAGCGAAGCCCTGCATGAATTTTTCCCAAACTCCCGAAGCCCAGGTCATCCGTTCTGTCAGCAGTCCCCTGGCTGAAAGCGCCGGGTGGATGAAGTTTTTAGGAATCCTTTCCATTATCGGCGGGGCTTCGCAAATGCTCAGCCTGGTTGGCATCTTGTGGGGCTGGCTGCCGTTGTGGATGGGTATCCTGCTTTACCAATCGGCTTCTTCAGTCGAGAGCGCCCGCCTGACCGGTGATTACCACGCCCTGGCTTCGGCGATGAGCAATCTCAAAACCTATTTCATCATCAATGGCGTCCTGGCTTTGCTGGGCATCCTGTTCTCGCTTTTGATGGTTTGTCTCCTGCTTGTCCTGCCGATGCTTGGACTGATTCCTTTCCTGCTCGACCCGTCTAATTTTTAGGGGAGTAATTTTCCTGAAATGCGGTAAAATATGTCTGCTTCCATATTTCATTGAAAACAAAGAACAACAAAGGCGCACCTTTGGGTTTTTTGTGAAACTGATGCTTTTTGTCAGCCACAAAACCGACAAAGGTGTTTTTTATATCATGTCCGTGCTGCGCATTGTGACCGGTACGGGCATAGCGCTTGAGCGGAATACCTTACGCCAAAGGAGTATTTTATGAACGATTTTTTTAATTCCAAAGACAAACTGAGAGTCGGTGACAAGGAATATACTTTCTACCGCCTGGATGCTCTCGAAAAGGCCGGGCTGACCAAACTCGCCAAGCTTCCGTTTTCGATCCGGATCGTGCTTGAAGCCGCCCTGCGCCAGTGCAACGACGTTGAGATTACGCAGCAGGATGTCAAAAACATCGCGGCCTGGACTCCTGCCCCCCCATTTTCTGCGAAAGTGGGGGGGGCAGGGGGGGGCCGCCCTGGTATTCCGCTGCTGCCCGCGCGCGTGGTGATGCAGGATTTCACCGGCGTTCCGGCCGTGGTCGACCTGGCCGCGATGCGTTCGGCGGTGGCCCGCCTGGGCGGCGATCCGAAGAAGATCAACCCGCTCGTGCCGGTCGACCTGGTGATCGACCACTCGATACAGGTGGATTTCTTCGCCACGCAGGATGCGCTCCAGCGCAACACCGAAGTCGAATTCCAGCGCAATCGCGAACGTTACGAGTTCTTGAAATGGGGCCAAAAGGCCTTCAAAAATTTCCGCGTTGTGCCGCCGATGACCGGCATCGTTCACCAGGTTAACCTGGAATATCTGGCAGATGTGGTCGGAGTCCGAAATCTCCCGATTTCGGGCGAAAGTCAGGCCCCCGACGGGGATGATAAGACTTTGGAGTCTGTTATCTTCCCCGATTCGCTGGTCGGCACCGATTCGCACACCACCATGATCAACGGTCTGGGTGTGCTGGGTTGGGGTGTGGGCGGTATCGAAGCCGAAGCGGTGATGCTCGGCCAGCCGATGGACATGCTCCTGCCGGATGTGATCGGCTTCAAACTGTACGGCAAACTGCGCGATGGCGTGACCGCCACCGACCTTGTCTTGACCGTGACCCAGATGCTGCGCAACAGGGGCGTGGTCGAAAAATTTGTCGAATTTTATGGCCCGGGGCTGGATAACATGTCGCTGCCCGACCGGGCCACGATTGCCAATATGGCTCCCGAATACGGCGCGACGATGGGCTTTTTCCCGGTCGACGCCGAAACCCTGCGTTACATGAGATTGACCGGACGTCCCGCCGAAGTGATTGCCCGCACCGAGGCCTATTGCCGCGCCCAGGGCCTGTTCCGCGAAGCCAACACCCCCGACCCCGAATTTACCGATACGCTCGAACTCGACCTGGGTTCGGTTGTTGCCTCGCTGGCCGGCCCCAAACGCCCGCAGGATCGCGTGCCGCTGACCGAGATGAAATCGACCTTCCAGAAGGCGCTAACCGCCCCGGTAAAGGAACGCGGCTACGAGTTAAGCAGCGAAGCCCTGGAGCGCGAAGCCACTTTGGGGACAAATGGAAGTTCCCAGAAAATGAAGCATGGCGCAGTCGTCATCGCCGCGATTACTTCCTGCACCAACACCAGCAACCCGTCGGTGATGGTCGCGGCGGGGCTGGTCGCCAAAAAGGCAGCCGAGAAAGGTCTCTCGGTCAAGCCCTACGTCAAAACCAGCCTGGCTCCCGGCTCGCGGGTTGTGACCGAATACCTGAAAGCCGCCAACCTGATCGACCCGCTGGCGCAGTTGGGTTTTAACGTGGTCGGCTACGGCTGCACCACCTGCATCGGCAACAGCGGACCGCTACCGGGTGAGGTCGCCAAGGCCGTCACCGGCAGCGACATCGTCGCCGCGGCGGTCATTTCGGGCAACCGCAACTTCGAAGGCCGCGTCCATCCACTGGTAAAGGCCAATTTCCTGGCCTCCCCACCGCTGGTCGTGGCTTACGCCCTGGCCGGGACGGTGGATATCGACCTGGACAGCGAGCCGCTCGGTGCGGGCAGGGACGGCAGCCCGGTTTACCTGCGCGATATTTGGCCCACCACGCAAGAAGTCGCGGATGTGGTCGCTGCCAGCCTGTACACTTCCATGTTCGAGGAGCGCTACGCGGCGGTCTTCGAAGGTTCCGAGATGTGGCAGGAGGTGAAAGTGGCCGAGGGCGAATTGTTCGCCTGGAGCGAAGATTCGACCTACATCCATCACCCGCCCTACTTCCAGGGCCTGACCCTTGAAACCAGCGTGGTCAGCGATATTCGCGGTGCGCGCGCGTTGGGCCTGTTTGGCGATTCGATTACCACCGACCATATCTCCCCGGCGGGCAACATTGCCGCCGACAGCCCGGCGGGCAAGTACCTCCAGGAACGCGGCGTGCAGCCCAGGGATTTCAACTCATACGGCGCGCGGCGCGGCAACGACTTGGTGATGGCGCGCGGCACCTTTGCCAACATCCGCCTGAAAAATAACATGGTTGCGCCCAGGGAAGGCAACTGGACAAAATCGTTCAACGATGAAATCATGCCGATTTACGACGCCGCCATGCTCTACAAACAGGCCGGGATTCCGACCGTCATCCTGGCGGGCAAGGAATACGGCACCGGTTCGAGCCGCGACTGGGCGGCCAAAGGCCCGATGCTGCAAGGCGTGAAAGCTGTCATCGCTGAATCGTTCGAGCGCATTCACCGTTCCAACCTGGTGGGCATGGGCATTTTGCCGCTGCGCTTCATGGACGGCCAGAACGCCGAACTGCTCAACCTGGATGGTTCTGAAACCTTCGATATCCTTGGCCTGAGCGATGGCATGGCCCCGCAGAGTGTGGTCACGGTGCGGGCCGCCAAATTGAACGGTTCAGTGGTCGAGTTCAAGGCGGTCGCCCTGCTCAACACCAGCGTGGAAGTCAATTACTACCGCAACGGCGGCATCTTGCACACGGTCTTGCGGAACCTGGTCAGATAGTTTAGCCCATCGCTTTGGGGATAATCCCCCACCCGGACAAGCACTCATCCCCCAGGTTCGGCGAATCGCCGCCGAATTGGGGGATGAGTATTTGCCTGGTCTGGCGCAAGGTTTTGCTGCCAGACAAGTGCTATAATCTATTCATGAGTACTCGCCGGGTTATTTTTCGTGTTCACGCCATCCAACGTATGTTCGAACGGCAAGTCTCCGGGCAAAATGTGCGCCAGGTTTTGCAGTCGGGTGAAATGATCGAAGATTATTCTGATGACATGCCCTTCCCCAGCGGCTTGATGATGAGCAAGCGCGGAACGCGGCCCCTGCATGTGGTCATGGCTGAGAACACAAAAGACGATCCGTTGGTGGTCATCACCGTTTATGAACCTGACCCATCTCAATGGAAGGCGAACTTTAAGAGTAGAAAAATATGATGTGTGTGGTTTGCAACCAGGCCGAGATAATATTTGCCACGACCTCCGTTTTGCTGGAACGTGACGAGTTGAGCCTGGTGATCAAGAATGTCCCGGCACAGGTTTGCCCGAACTGCGGCGAGGCTTATGCTGATGAAACTGTAACCACCGTGGTCCTGCGCGAAGCCGAGAAGATGGCGATGGCCGGGGCGAAAATGGATGTGATCGAATACATGGAAAAGGATAACTAATTGGCTAAAGTAAATTACCAATACGAAAAGCGTCAGAAAGAACTGGAAAAGAAGCGCAAAAAAGAGCAGAAGGAAAAGCTCAAGCAGATCAAGAAGAATTCCCAGACGCAAGATTCGCAGGAAACGAAGGAAACAGCCCCGGTTCAACCGTCGGAGGAATAATCGCTTTCCGCATTTAAGGCAGATCGCGTGACCAGTGCCTATTGGGCAACTGGTCTTTTTTGCTTTTTATTGCCAATTCGGCCGCTCAAGCGGGGCCGAAGGGAGATGAAAGCCGATTAAACGGTGAATTTTCCCGGTGGGACTGAACTATCCCGCAGGTTTTACCGCTCGAGATGGGTTTTTCTGGTCTGTCACCCCGCCCGGCGGTTAACCGCCGGGCTATTTTTAGGATGCCAGCTGAAGCGGGCCAGCCGCCCGCGGCGGCTTCGCAATAGTAGCCCCGACATTTATGTCCGGGGCGGGGCCGAAGGGAGATGAAAACCGATGAAACGGTGAATTTTGCCGGTGGGACTCAACTACCCCGTAGGTTTTCCCGCTCGAAGTGGGTTTTCCTGCCCTGCCGCCTCGCCCGGCGGTTAACCGCCGGGCTATTTTTAGGATGCCTGCTGAAGCGGGCCAGCCGCCTGCGGCGGCTTCGAAAGAATAGCCCCGACCGCCTGCCCTGAGCCTGCCGAAGGGTTAACGTCCGGGGCGGGGCCGCGGGGACGATGAAAGTCGATGAAACGGTGAATTTTCCCGGCGGGACTGAACTAACCGGCAGTTTTTTCCGCTCGAAATGCCCCGCCCGGCGATTAATCCGCCGGGCTATTTTTAGGATGCCCACTGAAGCGGGCCAGCCGCCTGCGGCGGCTTCGTAGGAATAGCCCCGACGTTAACGTCCGGGGCGGGGCCGAAGGGAGATGAAAACCGATGAAACGGTGAATTTTTGAGCTGTGGCGCGAGAATCCGGTGGGGTTTGCTCTCGAAACGGGCTTTCCCGGCCCCGCCGCCCTGTTCGGCGATTAATAAACAAGACCGGTTAATTTCAGGACCTGCCTCGTTTTTAGTTTTCGGATATTGTAAAATAGGTATGGGAGAGAAATTTTTTATGAAACTCGAAACTCAATTATCTGAAGAACTCACAAAAAAGGCCATAAAGATCAAGAGAGGGATTTTACAAAACAATACAAGGGATGAAGTGCAGAGTCTGGAACAATACTCTGGTATCACAGTTCGTTTTGTTGAATTAGATGGCCTGGTCAGATTGCTTATTGAGATTAGCGATAAAACTACACATCAAGATATTCGAAATGCTATTCCAAATATTTTGACATGGCGGGACCAATTGCTTGAAAAACAATCCGATGAAATAGGATACGACCTTCTCAAAAAAATTGATAGGCCAAGTAATAGAGATGAGCTATTGGAAAGATTTTCTTATCAACAAGAACACGGAGCTAAATATTCCGACTTGGCCGAACATTTTAATCGATTAGTAGGTGGGTGTTTGAAAAAATATTGGGAAATCCAACAAAAAAAATCTATCAATACGGATGAACTCATAACAATGAAATTGACCCTGGTTTATGCTGAAAATTTATTAAAAGCAGTAGGACTTGATCAGCAAGATATTCTAAAGTATGGTTTAGAGAATTTGTCCAATAAAGAACCAGTTTTTGAGAAAGGTTATCCGGTTTCTCGTCAAAAAATGATTGAAGTCTTGCGGAATTGGCGAAAAAGTAGGTTACATAATGCTGTTTCAAGTGCAATAGAAAAGGCTCGGCAGTTTAAGAAAGAGCAGAACCAGCAGGTGTAGTAAAAACCTGCCAACTTTGATCAATATACCAAACAGAAGCAATAGAATAAACTGAATGGCAGAAGATAAATACATTGATTTTGAAAGGAAAACCATGCTCAAGCCATTCATTTCCCCATTAATGATTTCGTGGAATAAATTACTAAAAAGTTACAAAGTTCCTGTTACTTTGCGAAATTCTTTGCTTATCTGGTTTGCTGTAGGCATAATGCAATTAGCTATGTTTGGTTCAACCATAGTTGCTGTCATAGCTATCATTGCAGCTTTGCGATAAAACTTGTTTGTTTTGTAAACTATTGATCTTCATGTAACTTGATTCAGCCCACCGTCGGTTTGATAAACAGATATTATTGTCACTGTGAAGCCTATGAGACATCCGAACGAACAAGTTAACCAATTTTTGGAAATGTCAATGGTTTCGCAATTAAGTTCTTCTAGCCTCCCGGCCTGATCGAGCCGATCGCCAGGAACGAGAAGATCAGCACATCCTGCCAGAAATGGATGAACCAGGCCCAGAATAGGCCGCGCGTTTCGAGCATCGATTTGCCCAACAGCCAGCCCAGGAAACTTGCCATCAGCACGCCGATCACGCCGTAGGGCACGCCGTAATAGTGTCCGATGCCAAAAAAAGCCGCCATCAAGAGCAGGGATTGGCTGCGGCCAGCCGGGCCTTCGAGCACCGAGAGAAAGGAAGCCTTGTAGGTCATCTCTTCGCTGAAAGCGTTCAAGGCGGCGGCCAGCAGGATGGCCGGGAGAAACGGAATCGCGCGGATGACAATATCGAGCGGCGGGCGTCCGGCGATGACCAGGAAGGCCAGAGTCCCCAGGCTGATGAAGAAGGCGAATCTGCGCCCGAAGGTGTTCCAGCGCTCGCCGGGCTTGGATCCCAGCCAGTTGACGGGTTCGACCGGCGCAGCCGTATCTCCTTTGACCAGGAAAAAGGCGCTGGCTTTCTTTTTGACCGCGAACAGCACGGCGATAACGGCCAGCGTGACCATTAATCGCAGGGATTGTTCCGCCAGCATGTAAACGTTGAAAGAGGGGTTATTCAGCCAGTTCCGGTAAAAGGGCAGTTGGTCGACCTGGGTATAGACCAGCCACTGTGCCCCGACCAGCACGATCAGCAGGCCAAAAAACGAGCGCAAGGGGCGGACGGCCTGCCAGAGAAAAGTCAGCCCAAAACCGGCCAGCGCAATCAGGCCGGGGATGCCAACTTGCAGTTCTTCTGGAGCTTTGTAATGAAACAACTCTTGCAGGATGATATTGGGCAGGGATGAAGCCAGGATGGCGACCCAGGCCGTGATAATCAGGAGCTTGTTTTGGGGTTGTGTGTGGTTCATGAGATCATCCTTCGGGATTGTGTCAATATTCACGTAACGTTTATTATAGACCAATCCGGGCCGGGGAAATAAAAAAAGGCCGGTTCTTCACCGGCCTCCGGTTTATATGCTGATCGTCTGCATTCCACCATCCACATAACTCTGGATGGTTTCATCCACCCGCAGGCGCGGGTCGGATTCGTAGCATTGCCGCACTTGCTCGAAGTCGGGCACGTCTCCGCTGGTCAGCTCGGCCAGCCGGTCGAGCAGCGCCAGATCGGACGGGTCTAGTTGGTTGTTATCCATCTGATATTTAAGGATAAGTCCCCAGCAGTCCCAGGGCAGCAGTTCAACCTTGTTCAGCGCGGCCACATCGCGGATGAAATCGCCGCGGATGAAGCCCAATCCGCGCATATCGAAGATGCCGAACGAATCGGGGTCGGCGGCTCCGCTGCGGCACATCTTCCAGGCTGCGCCGCCGACGATGAACTGGTCGCGCGGCACAGCCAGCGGATCGAAAGCGACCTGCATCTCCCGGCACTGGAACTCGTCGAGTTGGGCATCGACCAGCACCCAGCGTTCTTCGGCTGCGTTCCAGTATTCGGCCACCCAGTGATCTTCGTAATGATTGGGCAGGAAGTATGCGCCGAAACCGCAGCGGGCGCGGGCCGGGACTCCCTGCTGGCGCAGCATGGCGACCAGCAAGAGGGTGTGATCGCGGCAGTTGCCGACCAGCTTCCGCTCGAGGGGGCGGGCCTCGCTCAGCGGGCGCGGATCGAGTTCCAGAGTCCGCGCCAGGCGCTTTTCCATCGTCCGCAGTTGGACTTCGGCCTGGCGTTCGGGAGAAAGCTTCAACCCGTAGCGCTCGGCCCAAAAAACGTGGATCGTCGTGCCCTGCACGATTTTGCACAACCCGGCAATGTCCGTTGGCAGGTTTTCGAACAGATGGGCGTATTGTCCGGGCTGGCTGATGCGGCCCTGGCTGCTAAAGAATGAAAGATTGGTCATGGTGCCTCCTGCTCGCAGTTATAAACCCTTCCCCAGTGGAAGAGTCAAGGGACCGGCATTTTTTACGGCAATTCCAAGTTTGAAACTAGAACATCCAAAAGTTAGTATTCGAGTCGGTTTTTGACTGTCAATCGCAGTTTTTGTAGGCAGAGTGACTTTTTGCCCGGTCTCTGCCCCCTCCCGCCTCCCCCAAATTCCCAAAACCGGGGAATTTAGGGGAGGGGAAAACCATTTCTCGGCAGGTTTTAGCTCCTTCCCCTAAATCCTGTTCTTGGATTTGGGGCTGTGTCGCCCCGGTGCTTTTCCGGGGAAGGCGGGGGATGGGGGCTAAAAATGCAAGTCAAAAACGCATGTTATCAGGGAAATTAGTTTATTTCCTAAAAACGAATTTTAGATTTGGAATTGCTGCATTTTTTTGCTACATGTTGCCCAACCGGATAAACTGATGTATATTTACTGCAAGGATTGCTGACTTGGAATTCGAATGGGACCCACCCAAATCCCAAAACAATTATGAAGAAGAAACCTGAAACGAATGACGAACTCCGCCCGGAGTATGCTATGAAAGCGTTGCTAAAAGGTGGAGTGCGTGGCAAACATGCTGAACAGTACCGCGCGGGCACGAATCTGGTGCTTTTGGAGCCGGATGTCGCAAAGGCGTTTCCGAACGCGAAAGCAGTCAACGAAGCCTTGAAACTTGTCATGAAATTAAAGCAGGTTCAGGAAGAAGCTGCCCATTATCAGGTTGAAGGGCAAAGCGATTAACTTTCCCGGCGCAGCAGCCGTATTGTTATGATATAAAATCGAGACCGGTGATGAGCCGGTCTCGATGATAGTAGAAACAAAAATTGAAAATATCATATTTTGCGAGATGGATATCCTCTATGTCCATTGCGCCCAAAGGATTGCCCATGAACCGCATAGAAGAAGCCTTCAAGAACAAACCGATTTTTATGCCCTATTTCCCGGTCGGCTACCCGGATCTGGCGACTTCCATCGATGTGCTCGAAGCCCTGGCCAGGAACGGCGCGGACTTGATCGAAGTCGGCCTGTCCTTTTCCGATCCGCTGGCCGATGGGCCGGTTATCCAAAAGGCGACCCAGACCGCGCTCGACAAGGGCGTCACCACCAAACAGGTCATCGCGACTGTTGCCGAATTGCGCCGGCGCGGCGTGACCATTCCGCTGATCCTGATGGGTTACTACAACCCGATCCTGGCCTACGGACTGGAGAAATTCATCCATGATGCGCGCGAGGCCGGGGCAGACGGTTTCATCGTCCCCGATCTGCCGCCCGAAGAATCTGCCGAGTTTGAGCAAGCGCTGAGCGCAGCCCTGAGCGCGTCGAAGGGCGTAGTCGAAGCGCCCCCCCTGCCTCTCATCACCATGCTCGCCCCGACCACCCCCGCCGGGCGCATGGAACAGATCGCGCGCAACGCCAGGGGCTTTATCTACCTGGTCAGCGTGACTGGCGTGACCGGGGCCCGCACGGACGTGCCCGAAGGGTTGGCCGGGTTGGTGGCGCGGGTGCGCGAACATACCTCCGTGCCGGTCTGCGTCGGTTTTGGCATCGGTACCCCCGAGCAGGCCAAAGCGGTTGGCGCGATTGCTGATGGGGTTATCGTCGGCTCGGCCTGTGTGCGCGCGATTGACGAGAGCCAGAACCCGGTCGAAGCGGCCCGATCCTTTGCGCAGCGTTTCAGCCAGGCTTTGCGCTAAGGGTTTGCCCTGATAAGGGTTGGACTTGGGCGCAGCGGGATTAAAATAAAGAGTAGATTGACCGTTTTTTCGGAGGGATACACCATGCAAAAAGTTGCGGTTGTCACCGACTCGTGTTGCAGCCTGCCCGAGAACCTGCTGGCTGAGCTGAACATCCACACCGTTGCCTACTACATCCACCGCGGGCGCGAAGTGCTGCGCGACCTGGTAACGGTCAAGCGCGATGAATTCCTGGCCTGGTTGCCGACCGCGACCAGCCTGCCGAAAACCGCCTGCCCCGGCCCCGGTGACTATCTTGAAATGTACAGTGGCCTGATCGAGAGGGGCGTGCGTGAAATCATCAGCATCCACATGACCTCCTGTGGCAGTGGCGCATACCAGTCGGCCAGCCTCGCCAAATCCATGCTGGCCGAGAGCGCCCCCGAAATCAATCTCGAAGTGGTCGACACAAAAAATGTTTCGCTCTGCCAGGGTTGGATTGCGCTCGAAGCCGCCCGCGCCGCCCTGAACGGCGCCAGCCTCGAAACCATCAGCCGCCAGGTTGCCGCCATGATCCCTGTCACGCGCATGATCCAGACCGCCGACACGCTCAAATACCTTTACATGGGCGGGCGCATCGGGTTGGCCAAACGCCTGGTTGGCGGCCTGCTCAACATCAAACCGCTGATTGGCATGAAAGACGGCCTCATTGTCGCCCTCGGCCAGGCGCATTCGCGCGCCAGCGCTTACCAGCAAATGGCCGATATGGTCGCCGATGCCGTCGGGCAGGGGCGCGCCAAAGTGGCTTATGTCCATGCCGGGGCGCAGGAAGAAGCCCAGAAAATTCGCCAACTGGTCGAAGCCAGGGTGAACGTGGTCGAATCGCTGATCGCCGAACTTTCGCCCGCTCTCGCCATCCACACCGGGCCTGGAACCGCCGGGCTGTGCTATTACCCGGTCGAGTAGCTCATGCCGTTTCGTTTTTCATCCAAGAGCATCCCGTTTGCTTTCGCCGTTTTGGTTGTCCTGGCCTACGGGTTGCTCGTCACCCGCACCGGCTTTTACTGGGACGATTGGCCCTTCGCCTGGGGCGCGCACTTTGCCGGGCCAGAGAGCTTCCTGCGTTCTTTTTTGCGCGTGCGGCCCTTCCTTGGCCCGATCTTCTGGCTGACCACCGGCCTGCTGCCCGAAACCCCGCTTGCCTGGCAGGTTTTTGCGCTTGTCATCCGTTTTAGCCTGACCCTTTCGGTCTGGTGGGCCTTGCGCAATATCTGGCCCGACCGTCCACGCCAGACTCTGGTCGCGGCGCTGGTCTTTCTGGTTTATCCCGGCTATTCCCAACACTGGGTCGCCTTTACCCATATCAACCAGGAACTCATCCCCCTGTTTTTTTACATTTTATCGTTTGGGGCAACCGGCTGGGCCTTCCACGACCCGGCCCGCTCCCGTCCGCGCACGGTTATCGCCCTGCTCCTGTTGACTCTGGGCGTCTTCCCGACCGAATATTTTGTCACACTCGAACCGCTGCGCTTCCTGTTTTTGTTCGCCATGCTTGGCGCGCATCCGTTTTTGCCGCGCGTCTGGCAGGCCCTCAAACTATGGGTTCCATATATCGCAGTCTGGCTGCTCAACGCTGCCTGGCTGTTCTTCTATTACCGCTCCGGCCTCTACGCCAATTACGATCTCGAAGTGATTGGGGATGTACAAGCTTCGGCTCTCGACCTTTTAACTGGTTTTTTCCACGCTTCAGCCGAAGCCGTTATCAAAGCGGGATTCGTCGCCTACGCCCAGATCCTGTCCCTCGTTATGGATGCTTTCCCCACGCCCTCGGCCTTGTTAACCCTGGCGCTGATCGCTGTTACATTCGCCCTGCTGACCTTCTATCTGGCTCATCTCTCCACCTTCACCGAATCCGTTTCATCCGCTTCACCCATCCGTTTACCCGCTTCAAAATCCGCTCCCGAGTCCGCTTATATCCGTGATTCCGCGACAAAATCCGTTCCTGATTCCGTTTCACCCATCCGTTTACCCGTTTCAAAATCCATTCCCGAGTCCGCTTATGTCCGCGATTCCGCGATACAGTCCGTTCCCAAGTCCGTTTTTGTCCGTGATTCCGCTACAAAGTCCGTTGCCCAGTCCGTTGACTTCATCCTGATCGGCCTGCTTGGCATCCTCCTCGGGCGCATCCCCTCCTGGGCAGCCGGTCTGCCGCTCACGCTCCAATCCAGTTTTGACCGTTTTAACGTTTCGATGATGCTTGCCGCCAGCCTGCTGGCAGCCGGGATGATCGAACTGATCGTCCGTAATGCCCGCTGGCGGCTGATTTTCGTCAGTCTTTTGGTCGCTCTCGGGGTCGGGCAGCAGTTTTACAACGCCAACATCTTCCGCCGCGACTGGGAGCGCCAGCGTGATATCTACTGGCAGTTGGCCTGGCGCATCCCCGCTCTACAACCGGGAACCGTGCTCTTCACCGACACCCTCGAGATCGACTACGAAACCGACTATTCCCTGACCGCCCCCATCAACTGGCTCTACGCTCCCGATCTGGATTCTCTGCAACTGCCTTACCTGGTTTTTGGTGTCGACATGCGCCCCGACCGCCTGGCACTTGACCCCAACACGCCGATTGAATTCCCTTTCCGCCCGGCGCATTTTAGCGGCAACACCTCCCAATCGGTTGCCTTCCTGGCCCCCCTGCGCGGCTGCCTGCGGATCTTATCTCCCGGCGACCAGGACGCCTACCAGAACCTGTCCGAACGGATGCAGCAGGCCATTGCGCTCTCAAACCCCAACCTGATTTCAGCAACGACCGAATCCGATCCCTTCCTCCGTTTTTCCGGTTCAAAGTCCGCTCTCGCATCCGTTTTTGGCCCCGAGCCGGCGCATGACTGGTGCTACCACTACGCCAAAGCCGAACTGGCCCGCCAACACGCTGATTGGGACGAAATCGCCCGCCTCGAGGCCTTGGCCGCCCACCTTGGCCTGACTCCCGCCGACCCGCTCGAGTGGATTCCCTTCATCGAAGCCGGGGTCTGGCGCGGGGAGTTTGATCTGGCCGTCCTGCGTACCCATCAGGTAGTCGCCGAGCGTCCCTTCCTGCGCAAAACCCTGTGCGCCGCCTGGAACCGCGCCGGCCAACAGCAGTCCTTACCCGCCGGTCTGTTGGATGAGTTTGGGTGTCAGTAAATACGTGTTCAAAATCTCATTGCGAGGGCGATGGCCCGAAGCAATCCGCTGTTATGAGTCATAATTTCTATTAAGATATACTGTGCAAGCCATTCGCACAAAACAAGGCTATTCCAATGATCCCAACCAAACCTTATGCCATTACATTTGTTTGCCTCGGTAATATCTGCCGCAGCCCGCTGGGGGAGGGCATCTTCAAGAAACTGGTCAAAGAAGCCGGGCGCGAAGCTGAATTCCACGTTGAATCGGCCGGGCTGGGTAGCTGGCACGTCGGCGAAGACCCCGACAGCCGCTCGCAGATCGTCGCCCGCCAGCACGGGGTCATCCTCGACAGCACGGCCCAGCAATTTCGCGCCCGCGACCTGGAACGCTTCGACCTGATCCTGGCTCTCGATGAAGACATTTTTGACGGTCTCAAGCGCATGGCCGGCAATGGCCCCGAGCGCGGGAAAATCCACCTGCTGCGTGAAACCGACCCGCAGGCGCGCGGCAATTTTGAAGTTCCTGACCCCTATTACGGCGATCTGAATGACTTCGAATCGGCCTATCAGATGATCGAACGCTCCTGTCGCGGCTGGCTGGAACGCCTGCCGAAACGTTAAATGTTCCCACAAGCGCTTACCCAATTCATTGCCCAACAAGGCTGGGGAGAAATTGCCAGTGCGCGTCCGCTGGGTGGCGGCTGCATCAACGATGCCCGGCTGCTTGTCACCAGCAGTGGCCCGCAGTTGTTTCTCAAGCAAAATCGCGCCGTTCCCGCCGACATGTTCGCCCGCGAAGCGGATGGCTTGCGCGAACTGGGCAGTGTTTCCGACGCGCCGCGCGTGCCACAGGTTTATCTCCACGCCCCCGGCTTTCTCCTGCTCGAATACCTGACTTCCGAACCCCGCAACCCGCGCTGCTGGGAGATTTTCGGCCAGCAAATGGCCGCCCTGCATCTGCATACTCATCCGCAGTTTGGCTTTGACGCCGATAACTATATCGGTTCCACGCCCCAGCCCAATCCGCGCCATGCGGACGGGGTTGCCTTTTTCGCTGAACAGCGCCTCCACTTCCAGGCCAAGTTGGCGCATCGCAGCCGGTTGCTGCCTTCGTCAGATCTGCAGCGGGTCGAGAAACTCTGCCAGCGCCTGCCGGAACTCATCCCGCCCCAGCCTGCCAGCCTGCTGCATGGCGATCTGTGGAGCGGCAACATCCACCTCGGCCCGGGCGGGCTGGCCTGCCTGATCGACCCGGCGGCCTATTACGGTTGGGCCGAAGCCGACCTGGCGATGGCCAACCTGTTTGGCTCGCTTCCATCCGAGTTTTATGCCGCCTATGAGTCTCTTCGTCCGCTGACGCCGGGCCACCGTGAACGTTTCGACTTGTACAATCTGTACCATCTGCTCAACCATCTGAATCTGTTTGGCCCCGGCTACCTGCCCCAGGTACAGGGAATTTTGAGTCGGTATCTTTAAAAAAAGCCAACGCTCATCAAAAAACGGCATCCCGAAATGGATGCCGTTTTTTGATGAGCGTTCAAAGATCAGCGATTGAGCAGGTAGAGAATACCAGCAGCCAAGGCTGCAATCCCCATGATGATATTCATGAGAGGAAAGCTGACTCCTAGCGCAGAGAGCCCTGCCAGGATAAGAAAAACAGCCAGCAAAATTGTGGTCAAGTTCTTGGGCAGTTTCATGATTTTCTCCTTTTTTGGTATGGATCAATTGACAGCTACCAGTAAAAACATAAAGAACGTTCCTGGGTTGCTTAGGCTGAGACTGCTTTATCCGTAATCTCCAGCGCCTTATCCAGCACATCAAAACCTTCCCGTAATTGTTCTTCGCTGATGATCAGCGGCGGGATGATCAGGATCGTGTGCCAGTGGGTATAAACGAACAGACCGTGCTCTGTGCAATATTTCTTAAGGGCGTTCATCTCGGGGCTGGAACCGTTCCAGGGGGCTATGGGTTCCTTCGTCTCGCGGTTTTTGACCACTTCAATGATCCCAAACAGCCCGATCGAGCGCACTTCGCCGACAGACGGGTGACTCTCGCCCAGGTCGGCCAGCATCTTGTGCAGGACCGGCCCCATCGCAGCGGCGTGCTCGACGATTTTGTCTGAGCGCATTACTTCGATGTTGGCCAGCGCTGCCGCCAGCGAAATTGGATGGGCGGTGTAGGTCAGCCCGCTCTCGAAGGCCGTCTCGTTAAAGGTCGCGGCGATCTCGGGTTTCATCGCCACCGCGCCGAGCGGCGCATAAGCGGAGGTCAACCCCTTGGCCATACTCATCAAATCGGGGATCACATCCCAGTGTTGGACGGCAAACCACTTGCCGGTACGCCCAAACCCGGACATGACTTCATCTGCGATCATCAAAATCCCATATTTGTCGCACAGGGCGCGCACGCCTTGCATGTACCCATCTGGCGGAATGATGATGCCGTTCGTGCCGGTCACGCTCTCCATCAGGATCGCGGCGATGGTCTCCGGTCCCTCGTAGCGGATGATCTCTTCCAGGTGGTTGAGATAATCCAGCGCGAAGTCGGCCTCCGAAACAGAGGGGTTGCTGCGGTGGAAGGTCGAACGGTAGCGGTACGGGTCAAGGAAATGCACCACACCCGTCATCAGGTTCGGTTCCCAGGTCACACGACGCGGGTCGCCCGTGACGGCCATCGCCCCCGCGGTTGCGCCGTGATACGAACGGTAACGGGCCAGGATTTTGTGGCGTCCGGTGTGGGCGCGCGCGATTTTGATGGCGTTTTCGTTGGCATCGGCCCCGCCCAGGGTGAAGAGAACTTTGCTCAGCCTGCCGCTGGGGCTGATCTCGGCTACTGCCCGCGAGGCCAGCGCCCGCACTTTGGTTGCCATGCCGGGGGCGGCATACGGCAACTCGGCGGCCTGCTCCTGAATGGCGCGGATGACGCGCTCGTCGCCGTGGCCGATGTTGACGCACATCGTCATCGAGTTGAAATCCAGGTAGCGTTTGTCGTTCACATCCCAGAAATAGACGCCTTTGGCGCGTTTGACCGGGATGGGGTTGATTTTGGCCTGGGCAGACCAGGTGTAAAAAGCGTGTTCACGGCTGATGGGCAAAATTTGGTCATCGGGCAGGTCGAACATTGGGTTATCTCCGATTTTGGTTTGTTTGCACAAAACAGGCAAAAAAATATCCCGCAGATCTTTCGCGGGATGTTTTTTACAGGTCATACATTACGGTTTCAGGCGAGTGTCGACAGAGTTCAATTCCCGCTCCATCTTATCGAGCAAAGCATCGATCTGGCTGATCCAGTACTCTTCATCGTCCAGGGTTGGCCAGGCCTGTACTTGAACTCCTGCCGCTGCTACTGTTGGCGTGTTTGGGTCGGGAGTTGGCGCTTCCGGAGTGTTGGTTACGGTCGCGGTAGGGATTTGCTCAACCCGCACATTTGGAAAAGGCAGGGTAGGGTAGCCGAGATTGTTGTTTTGCCCATCCTGGCAGGCGGTCAATAGCCCAAGCAAGAGAATAAACACCGACACAAGAATGGAATTTTTCACAGCTGTTTGCCGGCCATTTTATTTGCGCACGTATTTGTTTTTCCAGGCGCTATAGGCGGCTCTGAAATCCCGGGTGGCGATAAACAGGGTCAGGTGAACACTCTTCAGGGACGAGTGCGCGTCGATAATACTTTGTCCGGCCAGGTTTCGGTCCAAAATGGCATAAAAACCGTTGAAGCCAGCGTTACTGGTGAAAACGGTATTGGCATTCACGCGGGCTTGCTCGGCAGTGGCGATGGCGCCATAGAAATTGGACAGGGCAACTTCCAATTCATAGACATCCCGCCCCTTTTTCACTTCGACATCGATCAAAGACTGGAAAGCATCGGCAACTCTGTAGGCATCCCGAATGACCGTTGTCTGGCTGTCATACCAGGCGCGTTTTTTTAGCCAGGTGTTTCGTATTTCGCTGTCGGTCATTTTGCCCAGGCCGGGGACAGGCTTGGCGGGTTCTGGCGTGCCGGCAAAAGCAGGGGAAACAACAGACAACGAGACTGCCAAAATCGTCAGCAATAACATCACAACAGATAAGATTTTTAGTTTGCTCATTTTTTCTCCTTGTTGAATAACACCCCGATTATAGCATTAAGAAAATAGGCTGGATACCGGCCTGCCAGGCGCAAAAAAGCAATCCAAAAGTAACCTTTTCGCTTTGACTTTGGACAGTTATAATACGCAGCCTTTTCCATTTTCCCCACAAACAGGAGAGCCATGCAAACCTTTCCTTATCGACGGATCATCGTTCTCGGCGTTACCAGCGCCGGAAAATCGACCTTGGCCGAATCCCTGGCCCAAAAACTCGGCATTGATTTCATCGAGCTGGATGCCCTGCACTGGGAGCCCAACTGGGTCGATGCCCCGGATGCCGTTTTCCGCCAACGGGTCGAAGCCGCCATATCCGCCCCGGCCTGGGCGCTGGCCGGAAATTACAGCGTGGTGCGCGATCTGACCTGGCCGCGCGCTGAAGCCGTCATCTGGCTCGATTACCCGCTGCCTGCTGTTTTCTGGCGGCTCTTGACCCGCACCCTGCGCCGCTGGTGGACGCGCGAACTGCTCTGGGGCACCAACCGCGAGAATCTGTGGAATCACCTCAAGCTCTGGTCAGACGACTCGCTCTTTCACTGGCTCTTTAAAACCTACTGGCGGCGCAAGCGCCAAATCCCGCATTTTTTGTCCCAGCCCGAATACGCCCACCTGAAATTATTCCATTTCAAAAGCCCGTCAGAAACGCAAAACTGGGTAAAATCCATCACATGAGATCAAAATTCATCCCTGGTATTCAACTGTGCGGGCAGTTTTATACCCAGATCGTGCGCCCGCTGCTCCAAAACCACTTCCCGCGGCTCGACTACAGCGCAGCCCTGCTCGGCGACGGTTCCGAAACTCTGGGCTACGACACGCCCATGTCCAGCGACCACCATTGGGGGCCGCGCGTCATGCTCTTCGTGCGCGAAGCGGATATGGCCCTCGCGCCGGACATCCACAAGATGTTCGCAGAAAACCTGCCCTACACCTTTTTGGGCTACTCGACTCATTTCTCCGAACCGGACCCAAACGATAACGGAGTTCAGCATTTGACGGTGGTGGATTCTGGCCCGGTCAATCATCGCGTCACCGTTCAAACCACCCGCAGCTTGCTCGCTGACCATCTGGGCATCCACAACGCTGAAAATCTCTCCCCCGTCGATTGGCTTTCCCTGCCCCAGCAGAAATTGCTGACCCTGACGGCTGGGGCCGTTTACCATGACGGGATCGGTCTCGAGGAACTTCGTCAACGCTTCGGCTGGTATCCGCAGGATGTCTGGCTCTACCTGCTGGCCGCCGGCTGGGCGCGCATCGGACAGGAAGAACACCTGATGGGACGGGCCGGCTTGGTCGGCGATGAAGTCGGCTCGGCGCTGATCGGCGCGCGGCTGGTGCGTGATATTATGCGCCTGTGCTTTCTGATGGAACGCCGCTACGCGCCCTACCCCAAATGGTTTGGCACGGCCTTTAAGCAGCTCTCTTGCGGCGCGGAACTCTACCCGACCTTAAAGAAGGTTTTGGCAGCCGGTACCTGGAAGAACCGCGAAAAACACCTCGTCCCGGCTTATGAATTCATTGTCCGCAAACATAACGCCCTCAGCCTGACAAAGCCCCTGCCTGAAAAAACCATCCAGTTCTTTGGGCGGCCCTTCGAGGTGATCGCCCTGCACGGGTTTGCCGATGCGCTGCTGGCCCAAATCCGTGATCCGCAGCTTGCCGGCCTGCCCATCATCGGCGGCGTCGACCAGTGGAGCGACAACACCGACTTGCTCGAATCGCAGGCCCTGCGCGAAAAAATTGCCGGGCTTTATTCGTAGTAAAAAGGTGCAAGTTCAGATATTTTTGCTATAATAATTGCATGCCAGACGACACCTTCAAGCGCCCGAGTACCGGAATGCTGTTCCTGCTGGATGTGGGAGAAAATTCCCCGCAGCAGTTGACGTTGGTGCGCCTGGTGATGAAGGGTGTCCGCATCAACCACGAAGACCTGTGGCAAAGCCTGAGCAGCCTGCCCGAAGAAAAACGCATGGACAGGCAGGTTTTTGAGCAGTCGCTCGAACAACTGGTGAAAGACGAGTGGATTTGGCGGGTGGAAATAGAAGGCAAGACCATCTACAGCCCGAGGTTGAAAACCAACGAGGGCAAACCGAAATAGAAAACGGGGCAGGTTTTCCTGCCCCGTTTTGATTTATCCCGTTTTACGAATGGCTTGCCCTGTATGCCAGGATTACCATCGTCAGTACGATATTGACCACCAGCACAAGGCCTGCAATGGCCCAGCCCGTTAGCATGGACAGGGCAACCGCAATCGCAACCACGATGATGTATGCCAGCATCAGGCGCGAATTCTTTTCCGCTACAAGGGTGGTTTGGGCTGTGTTGGCAGCCCACATCCGGCCACCGATTGTGACCAGGCCCAGGGCCAGCACAATCAGCAGCGCGATAACCTGGCGACCGCTCAGGAAGGGGAAATTGATCAGTAAGATGCCGCAATAGCTTGTCATTGAGGGCAGGGGTGAACTGGCCAGTGAGTACACTCGCGCCATGACAAAGCGACCCCAGGCGGCATCCGAAGCCTGCACCGGCCAGGAAAATTGCAGGGTCTGACCGGGAGTAAATTCCAGGCGTTCTTCGAGCCGCTTGATGACAATTACCGAACCCTCGGTTTGCGCCAGGCGCAGGACGGTTTTTAACGGACGTTCAGAAGGGTTGCTGATTTTTGCCGTGATTTGGGCAGTCTCATTGCTGGTAATCGCCAGTGGACAAGAGAAACTTTTCATTTCCTGGTCGGCTTTCAAAGCTGAATCGAAAAATGCTGCTTCAAAATCAGCCCAGGTCAGAAAAAGCGCCAAAACCAGGCCGAGCGCAATCCCTGCCGCATATAAGCTTAGCCCAAAACTGGCTTTGGCTTGCTGTGAAAATTTCATGGTCATCTCCGAATTGTGATAAAAACGCGACCTGTATTATATTACGATCTCGATTTTAGACAAAACCGGGGCGATTATAGGCAATTACTTTCTCTGGGGATGCATTTATAGATGCTCGAACAAAATTACCCAAGCGGCTTGACCAGATACAACTCACCGCGTTCAAAACCGCGATCCAGGTAATATTTGCGCGTGCCGATCGCAGAAATGACGGCCATACGCTTAAATCCGCCGGCAAGGGCGATTCTGTCGGCTTCTTCAAGCAGGCGAGTGCCCAGGCCAATGTGCTGGGCAGCCCCGCCCAATTCTGCGCCGACCGGCAGGGATTGTCCGTAGACATGCACCTCGCGGATCAGCGCCGCGCCGTCCAAATCGGTCAGGCCAGTTTCAGGCGCATCCGCCGCAGGGAGGGAAAGGCGGATAAACCCGGCCAGCCCGTCTTCGGGCGTATCGAACGAGATGAAATGCTCCTCGGCATTCGCCGCCTGGTAGACCAGGTCGGTTAATTTCAGCGCCGAAACATCGACAGTCGCTTTGCGCACCTCGCGGCAGCGCACGCACTGGCATTTTGTCCCGCGCCGCGCCATTTCGGCATGGATATCCTGCCGCAGGCTGGTGCGTTTATTGCCCTCGACAACGTTGGTCGAGGGAATATCCCGGATGACGCGGTTGATGCGGCAGTAACGCGGCACGCTTGGCTTGATCTCGGCGATCAAATCGACCAGTTCTTCGGTCGTATACGGGTGAAACTCGCCGCGCTGCCAGACTTCATAGAGTTCGGCGTTCGCAAGCAATTGATTCGGGTAAATTTTGATCTCATCCGGGCAAAAACCATCCCACAGGCGCGCGAAATCAACGCGATCGCCCTGCGGGGTTGCGCCGTGCAGGTTGGGCATCCAGTGCAGCACGATCTTGAACCCGGCAGCGCGCAACAATGCCACCGCCCGGCGCGTTGCTTGCACATCGTGGCCGCGCTTATTCATTTCAAGGATGTGGTCGTCCAGGCTTTGTGCGCCCATCTGGACCTTGGTCACGCCCAAATAGCGCAGCCAGGCCAGTTCTTTGGGCGTGATCTCATCGGGACGGGTCTCGATCACCAGGCCCACATTGCGGTGCGCGGTGTTTTCGTTCAAAGCCTGCGCCGCCGCCAGTTCGCCGGGGAGGCAGATTTCGGCCCCCTCCCGCCCTCCCCCAAATTCCCGCTGAGAATCGCGGGAATTTGGGGGAGGAGTCATCTCGCTTCCCCCCAAATACGGCTGGTCTTCGCCGTATTTGGGGGGACTGAGGGGGGTATTCATCGCATCAAAACAACGCTTGATAAACCATTCCTGATAATCGCGCCGGTAGGCGCTCCAGGTGCCGCCCAAAATCAACAGTTCGATCTTATCCGTCGGGTGGCCGACCGCTTCCAGTTGGGCAATCCGTGATGCGACCTGGGCGTAAGGATCAAAAGCATGCTCTAGGCCGCGCATCGCGCCCGGCTCGTCGGGCAGGTAGCTCTTCGGCATGCGCACGTCGGTCGGGCAGAAAATGCACTTGCCGGGGCACGGATAGGCCTTGGTCAAGACCGTCACCGTGGTCACCCCGCTCAAGGTCCGCACCGGCTTCATGCGGATTTTCTCCAGCAGCGCCCTGTCCGCATCCATCTCGCCCGCCGCCACCATTTGCTGGTAAGCGGCCACCAGCACAGACTTGCCCAACAGGCCGCCATCCGCCGCAGGGTGAGCGCGCATTGTCTTTAAAATATCCTGTCCGGCGCGCAATTCAGCCAAAATCTGGCGCGCCAGGATCATTTTTTCATCGGTCAGGGCCTTGCGGTCCCGCCAGGATTGGTGTTTTTCAGTAATTTCCATTGTTTTACCAGTCAAAAGTTATAATCAACCTATGCAGACCGAAACAGCCCGCAAACTTATCGCACTTAATCGCCAATTCTACCAGACGTTTGGCGCGCATTTTTCGGCCACCCGCCAGCGCGTCCAGCCCGGTGTGCGCCGTATTCTCGACGACCTGCACGGCGACGAAAACATCCTCGACCTGGGCTGCGGCAACGGCGAACTGGCCAACATCCTCTCACAAAGCGGCTTTCGTGGCGCATACACTGGCCTCGATTTCAGCGCCCCGCTGATGAACACCGCCAACCGTACGGCCGCCGACTTCCCGATCGATTTTGTGGAAGTCGACCTGACCGCCGACTGGGGCCTGGATACAGAACCTTTCAACTTCATCTGCGCCTTTGCCGTCTTGCACCACATCCCATCTGTACCGATACGCCTCGCTATGCTCGAGAAAACGAGAGACCTGCTCAAACCCGAAGGGCGCTTTGCGCTTTCCAACTGGCAGTTTCTCAACTCCGACAGGCTGCGCGAGCGCATTCAACCCTGGGAGCGCGCCCAACTTTCAGCCGCCGAGCTGGACGAAGGCGATTACCTGCTCGACTGGCGCAGCGGGGGCGAGGGATTGCGCTACGCCCATCACTTCAGTGAAGCCGAAATGGCCGACCTCGCCAGTCAAAGCGGATTCAGCGTTCTCGAAACCTTCTATTCCGACGGTGAAAATGGGAAGTTGGGGTTGTATCAAATCTGGCAAAGGAATGACAAATGACTCATCCCTCGCCAGCATCATAGCCCGGATGGTTGGGGCCACGACAAACCAGGCTGCGGCTTTTCCCGGCTATCTCGACTAATCTTTTCTCATCGGCAGCTTCGAGCCGCAATACGAGCAATCTGCCGATTTGCTGCTGGTCCACTTGACCTCGGCGCTGCGCGCCGGCCCGCCGCAGCGCGGACAGTTGGCCGGTAACAGGTCAGTGCGGTAACTATACGTTGCAGGGATCGACTCAGCCTGGCTTGGAACCACCGGCGGCGTATTGACAGTTTGGGTCGGGGGCGGCGTTTGGAAGGGAGGCTCGCCCGTTTCGATTTCGGGGTTTTGCCATTTGTCTTTGAAGACCGCTTCGACGATCATGCTCAACCCGACCAGGAACAAGATTCCCGGCCACCAGTCGCCGGTCAGCATCAGCACGCCGATCCCGATCAGCCAGATCGCGCTGCTCAGGGCCTTGGGACGGCCTCCGAAGCGGCGATACCCATGTCGATGAAATTTTCGCATACCAATACTCCTCGTTTGTATGACTTATTATACGGCACAGGCCCATCCCAGGTTGCGGGGTGGTTTCTTTTTCACGGTATAATCTTTCCCCAGCAATCCTCCCCAATCTAAAATCAGAAACCGGCAATCAAAAATGACCAAACACACCTTCCAATCCATCATTATCCAATTACAAGAATACTGGGCCTCGCGCGGATGCCTGATCTGGCAGCCCTACTACACCCAGGTTGGCGCGGGCACGATGAACCCGGCCACCTTTTTGCGCGTGCTTGGCCCCGAGCCGTGGAGCGTGGCCTATGTCGAACCCTCCGTCCGCCCGGACGATGGCCGCTATGGCGAAAATCCCAACCGCTTGCAGATGCACTACCAGTACCAGGTCATTCTCAAGCCCGACACCGGCAACCCGCAGGAACTCTATCTAGACTCGCTCAAAGCGATCGGCATCGACCCGCGCCAGCACGACATCCGCTTTGTCGAAGACAACTGGGAACAGCCCGCCATCTCGGCCTGGGGCCTGGGCTGGGAAGTTTGGCTCGACGGCCAGGAGATTACCCAGTTCACCTACTTCCAGCAGGTTGGCGGCGTGGCCCTCGACCCGGTCGCGGTCGAGATCACCTACGGCCTCGACCGGATCCTGATCGCGCTCAACAACGCCAAAGGCATCTGGGATGAACCCTGGGGCAATGACATCACCTACGGTGAAGTCCGCCGCCGTGAAGAGTTCGAACACTCCAAATACTATTATGAAGTCGCCGACGTGGCCCGCGCCCGCCAGATGTATGAACTCTACCTGGCTGAATCCGAAGCCTGCCTCGCGCAGGGGCTTGTCTTGCCGGCCCACGATTACGTTTTGAAATCCTCGCACACCTTCAACATTCTCGACGCGCGTGGCGCAGTCAGCCTGACCGAGCGCCAGGCCAGCTTCGGCAAAATGCGCGACCTGGCCCGCAAAGTGGCCCTGGCCTATCTGGAACAGCGCAAAGAGCTTGAATATCCGTTACTGAAAGAGACTGGAGAACAGAGAACAGAGAGCAGCCCAAAACCAAGCTCTTCTCTACTCTCTACTTCCCAATCTCTGCTCCTTGAAATTGGCGTCGAAGAACTCCCCGCTAATGATGTGGATCATGCGCTTAATCAGCTGCGTGAGAAGGTCCCGGCCTGGCTGGCGGATCTGCGCCTCGAGCATGGTCCCGTGACGGTTCACGCCACCCCGCGCCGGTTGGCCGTTTTCATCGAGGCCCTCTCCGCTGGGCAGCCCGACCGCGAAGACCTGGTCAAAGGCCCGCCTGCCGATCGCGCCTTCGACTCCGCCGGGATGGCGACTCCCGCTGCGATGGGTTTTGCCAAAAAGAACGGAGTCAACACAGCCGACCTGCAGGTCCGCGAAATTGACGGCGGCAAGTACGTGACGGCGGTTGTCAGTTCCAAAGGCCGCCCGACCCCCGAAGTGTTGGCCGAGTCCCTGCCAGGGCTGGTGGCAAGCATTTCCTTCGTCAAGACCATGCGCTGGAATGCCAGCGGCGTGGCCTTCTCACGCCCGATCCGCTGGTTTGTCTCGCTGCTCGGCCAGCAGGTCATCCCGTTCGAATATGCCGGAGTGGCGGCGGGCAACGTTTCACGCGGCCTGCGCCCGTATGATTCCCCCGAAATTATAATTTCCTCGGCAGATTCGTATTTTTCGAGTATTCGAACAGCGAATATCGTTCTCGATATCGAAGAACGCAAAGCCGCCATCGTCGAGATGGTCAAAAAGGCCGCCGTGTCTGTCGGCGGCGAGGCCATCATCGAGCCGGGACTGCTCTCCGAAGTGGCCAACCTGATCGAAAAACCGACCGCCGTCTTGGGCGGGTTCAATCCTGATTTTCTCGGCCTGCCGCGCGATGTGCTGATCGGAACGATGAAAAAGCACCAGCGTTATTTTCCAATCGAAAATCGAAAATCGAAAATCGAAAATTCGTTGTTGCCCCATTTCATTGCCATCCGTAACGGTGACGCCGAACATCTCGAAATCGTCAAAGAAGGCAACGAACACGTCCTCGGCGCGCGCTTTGCGGATGCCAATTTCTTCGTCCGTGAAGATGTCAAATTCCCGCTCGAACATTATCGCGATGGGCTGAAGACGCTCACCTTCCAGACCAAACTCGGCTCGGTGCTCGATAAATCTGAGCGCATGTTGAAACTTTCTGCCGAAATCGCCGAAATGCTTGGCCTGGATGATGTTCAGCGCTCCAACGTCCAACGCGCAACCTTCCTGGCCAAGGCCGACCTGACGACCCAGATGGTCACAGAAATGACCTCGCTGCAAGGCATCATCGGGCGCGAATATGCCCTGCGCACTGGCGAAAAAGCCGAAGTGGCGCTGGCGATTGGCGAGCAGTACCAGCCCGTGCCGCAAAGCAAAAGCGGACTGGTGGTTGCCCTCGCAGACCGGATCGATTCGCTGGTCGGCTTGTTCGCTGCCGGGCTGGCCCCGACCGGCGCAAAAGACCCGTTCGGCCTGCGCCGCGCCGCGATCGGGACGGTCCAGCCGTTGATCGAGCACGAGCTCGATTTTGACCTGCGCGCCGCAATCGAGAAATCCGCCGCCACCCAGCCGATTCCCGTTTCAGCCGAAGTCCAGGCCCAGGCGCTCGAGTTCCTGACGGGTCGCATGCGCGTCCTGCTCACCGAAGCGGGCTTCCGTTTCGATGTAGTGGAGGCCGTTTTGGCGGTCCAATCCCGCAACCCGGCCGCATCCGCCCGCGCCATGAAACAACTGAGCGAATGGGTCAAACGCCCCGACTGGGCCCCGATCCTGGACGGCTACGCGCGCTGTGTCAGAATTACCCGCTCCGCGGGCATGAACAGTGACCAGTTATTAGTGAGCACTGAAAAGCTGGTTGAGCCTGCCGAAAAAATGCTGTACGAAAGCCTGCAAACCTTAAACCTTCAACCTTCAACCGTGAACGAGTTTCTCCAAACGGTCGAGAAACTCATCCCAGCCATCACCGCTTTCTTCGACAAGGTTTTGGTAATGGCTGAAGATCAAGCCGTCAAGCAGAACCGCCTGGCGATGGTCGGGCAAATTGCCAATTTGTCTGCCGGGATTGCAGATTTGAGCAAACTCGAAGGGTTTTAAAACGACCAAAGACGAAGGACGAAAGACAAAAGGCAAAAGGCCGGGGCGATTTTGCCCGGTCTTTTTGTTTTCGTTATTTCTTCTTGAAACCCACGTGTTTACGTGCTACACTTAAACACGTGGAGACTTAATCTATGG
>JAKLPV010000119.1 GCA_022013685.1 Anaerolineae bacterium | reverse complement strand
TTCGGCCCATTGGATGCCGGGCGCGCCGATCGGGTCGATGTTGAAGGCCAGGGCGTTTTCGTCCATGAAATAGCGTTTGACGCCAAAGGACGAAGCGTTAACGCCCAAAATGTAGCGGCCCTCGTTGAGCAGGTCCGCCGGCAGGGTGGCGCGCGAAATGTAATGCCCGGCCTGGCGAGTGGAGTGCTTCTCGTACAGATCGGTCTGGTCCACATCAAAAGAAGTGAAAACGTACTCGCCGCGCACCGTACTCAAATAAATGCCTACGCGCAGGCCGGTGATCGGCGCATCGAGGCGGTATTCCATCTCGAGCGTGATCGGTTCGGTCGAACGCAGGCTGTCGGCCACCGCCCCACGCGCATCTTTAACACGCAGCGAAAGCGGATGGAATGGCGCGGCATTGGCAGAGACTTCGTCCGCTTCCCAGACCCGCTCACCGGCCTGGGCCTGCCCCGAAGCCAGGTAAAAATCCACCGCTTCGGCGGTCGGGGCGCGTTTGACGAGTTGTCCCTTCTGCATGACGATCGATTCCTGGGTCAGGCGCACGATCGCGCTCATGTTATGGCTGACGAACAAGACGGTGCGCCCTTGGGCAGCGACGTCGTTCATCTTGCCCAGGCATTTGCGCTGGAACTCGGCATCGCCAACCGCCAGGACTTCGTCCACGACCAGGATTTCGGGTTCGAGGTGGGCGGCAACCGCAAAGGCCAGGCGCAAGTACATGCCCGAGGAGTAGCGCTTGACCGGGGTGTCGATAAACTGCTCGACCTCCGAAAAAGCCACGATCTCGTCGAAGTTTTTCTCGATCTCGGCCCGTTTCATGCCCAGGATCGCTCCGTTTAAGTAAATGTTCTCGCGGCCGGTCAGTTCGGGGTGGAAACCGGTACCCACCTCCAGCAGGGAACCAACCCGTCCGCGCACGGTGACCGAGCCGCGGGTGGGTTCGGTCACACGCGATAAAACCTTGAGCAGGGTCGATTTCCCGGCCCCGTTGCGGCCAATGATGCCGAGCACTCTGCCTTCTTCCAGATCGAAAGAAACATCCTTGAGCGCCCAGATGTAGTCGGCGTTGCGGCCAGGGTCTGCGAGTTGGCGCCCAAAAAGGGAAGCAGCCATGCGGAAAGGGGCTTTGGCGGCATCGACCAGCACATCGCGCAGCATACCATACTGAAAGCGCTGCGTGGCGAGACCGATTTTGTAGCGTTTACTGATATTTTCAACACGAATGGCGATTGTCATAAGGGTGTCAGGTTTCAGGTGTCAGGTTTCAGGAGTTGCGGCTGGCGTGTTTCTTGATCAGAGCGCGCTTGAAGCCGCCAACCAGGGCTTTGGTCTTACGGGCTTGTTCGTAATGTTGGTCAAACTCGGCCTGAGTGATGTAGTGAACATCCAGGGCCGCATACAGCAGGGATTGAACTTCCACCGCTGAACGGCGGGCAATGCCCAGAAAACGGGCGAATTCGATATCAGAATCGCAGTCAAAACCTTCAGCGATATTGGTCATAACGGAGACTGCCGCGCGCCGGAGTTGGTCTTTCAAGCCGAAGTCTTTGGCAAGCGGCTCTTGCGCACAGAGTGCATAAACCATTGTGACCAGCGTACGCGCTTCTTTCCAACCATCAATGTCTTCAAATCGCTCAATCAGCGGCATGGCAGACTCCTTGGTTTTGCCTGACACCTGACACTTCGCACTTGACACCTAGATCGTATCTGCAAAAGTTCTCTCCATGTTGCGGAAGTAGACCAGTCCGCTCAGGAGGATCAGGATGGAAATGGCGGCTGAAACGCCAACCAGCAGGTCGGGCGGACTGCCAACGCCGAGCAGCGCCCAGCGGAAGCCGTTGACCACACCCGCCATCGGATTGAGGGCGTAGACGATCTGCCACTTGTCCGCAATGACTGTCGAGGAGTAGGCGATCGGGGTGACGAACATCCAGAACTGGGAGATGAAGGGCAGGGCGTAACCAACGTCACGATACTGAACGTTGATCGCCGAAAGCCACAGGGCAACGCCGAGCGCGGTGATCACAGAAAGCAGGGTAAAGAGCGGCAAGGCCCAAAGCGCGTTGACCCCAGGGGTGACGCCGTAATAGAACATCAGGCCGATCAGCACCACGAAGGCGATCGCAAAGTCGAGCAGGCCGCCCAGAACCGAAGCCATCGGCAGGATCAGGCGCGGGAAGTAGGTTTTGGTGATCATGTTGGTGTTTGAGGTCAGCGAGCGGCTGGCCGAGTTGAGGGCTGTCGCAAACAGTCCCCAGGGCAAAAGCGCCGTGTACGAAAAGATCGGATAGGGGATGTCGCCATCGGTTGGCATCTTGGCAATGTTACCGAACAGGAAGTTGAAAACCAGCATGGTCAGCACAGGCTGGAGGATGGCCCAGGCTGCGCCGAGGGCGGTCTGCTTGTAGCGGACTTTGATATCGCGCCAGATCATAAACCAGATCAGTTCACGATAATGCCACAGGTCGCCCAGGTTCAGCGCAGCGAAGCCGGAGCTGGCCTTGATATAAACGGTGGTGGGTTCGTGTTTGGTGAGTTCAGTCATATTTTTTTACTTTATTTTGTCGAAGGTCAAAAGTCGAAAGTCGCAAATCGACCTTTGACCTTCGACTTTTGACTGACAACTGGTTACTGCTCACTGCTTACTTGATCTTATCCCGATTGGCTTTGAACCAGCCGATGGTGCGCTGCATGCCTTCTTCGAACGAAACCTGCGCGCTCCAGCCGAAGCGTTCCCTGGCGCGTGAAACATCCAATCCGCGGCGGGGCTGGCCGTTGGGTTTTTCGGTGTCCCAGACCAGTTTGCCCTGGTAGCCCGTCTGACGCACGATCATTTCGGCCAGGTCTTTGATCGAGATCTCATAACCCGAACCGAGATTAACCGGGTCGGACGAATTGTACTTTTCGGTGGCGGCCAGGATGCCTTCGGCAGCGTCTTCCACATACAGGAATTCGCGGGTCGGCGAGCCATCGCCCCAGACGACCAGTTCCGCCTCGCCGCGTTCGCCGGCTTCGATGGCCTTGCGGATCAGGGCCGGAATGACATGCGATGTTTGCAGATTGAAATTGTCGCGCGGGCCATACAAATTGACCGGCAGGATGAAGATCGAGTTGAATCCGTACTGTTGTCGGTAGGCTTCAGACTGGACCAGCATCATCTTCTTGGCCAGACCGTAGGGCGCATTGGTTTCTTCGGGGTAGCCGATCCACAGATCTTCTTCTTTGAACGGGACCGGTGTGAACTTCGGGTAAGCGCAAACCGTGCCGATGGCCGTAAATTTGCCGACGCCGCGCTTCCAGGATTGGTGCATCAGCTCGACACCCATCATCAGGTTGTCGTAGAAGAATTCCGCCGGGTGCTCGCGGTTGGCACCGATCCCGCCGACGTTGGCGGCGAGATGGATGATGACCAGGTTTTCGGGTTGAAGGTTTAATGTTGAAGGTTGAACGTTAAACGTCGAATATTGAAGGTGGGTAGGGACTTTATCAGCAGGTTGCAGGGAATCATCGAGCAGTCGGATAATATCATCGCGATCAGTCAAATTGTAGTTTTCGATGCGCGGGATCAAAATATCTGTTACGCCGCGAGCAACCAGTTTCTCGGTCACAAAAGAGCCGAGAAACCCCGCCCCACCGGTAATCATCACACGTTTACCATTCCAAAAGTTTTCAGCCATAATTTCTCCTTGTTTGTGGACTCGAAAATCTCCAGATTTTCGATATTCCAACGTCAGGAGACGTTGGAGTCCAAATTATTGAACAATAAACCTTGCATTGCGATACTGCTCATCCTGCGGGTGCAGGATCATGCCCAGGCGCAGGGCGTTGACCACCTCGCGCACACCGTCGTCCACGTTCAGGGTGGCAGCAAAGCCCAACTCGCGCTGGATCTTCTCAAAAGAAACCGTAATATCGCGCATATCGCCGCCAAAGGTCAGGTTTTTATATTGCACGATCGTTTCGGGCAGGCGCTTCAGGATAAACCCGACGATCTGATCCTTGGTGTAATTGCCATTGGCGCTGCCCAGGTTGTAAATCTGGCCCTCCGCTTTTTCGCGCGGGGCCTCCAGGCCAAGCAGCAACCCCTGGACCACATCGCGGACATGAACGAACGAACGCGAATAGCCACGCTGGTAGATCAGCAGTTCGCGCTTGGAGTAGGCGTCCAGCACGAACTGGTTGACGATCAGGTCGAAGCGCGTGCGCGGTGACAGCCCATAGAGCGTCGCCAGGCGGAAGATCAACGCGCCGGCCGGCTGTAAAAACTGTTCGGCGGCGATCTTTGTTTCAGCGTAAAGCGACTGCGGATTTAAGGGGGATTCTTCCGTTACCGGCTGGCCATCCGTCGAAAGGCCGTAGTTGCTGTACGTGGAGGGGAAAACGAAGCGCTCCACCCCGAGGCTGGTGGCCTGCTCGAAGACATTTTTCGTCGCCTCGACGTTGTAGCGCCAGGCAGCCTGCTTGCCAACCGACTGGCAGGCCGGGAAACCGACAATCCCCGCCAGGTGGAAAACAGCCTGGGGTTTTTGCCAACCGCGCGGGAGTGAGTCGCGCAAACTGCGGGGTTCGGTCACGTCCGCTTTGGCGAAGTGAAAGTTCGGGTGCGGCAAGTACGGGATCAGCGATTCGCCTCCATAAAGGAGCGAGTCGATCGCCGTGACGAAATTCCCGAGACGGAGCAATTCCCCGATCAACAACGAGCCGATATAGCCCGCCCCGCCGGTGACAATGATGTGCTGCTGTTCAGTCATCCTGTGCTCCAGTCTCATCCAACGTCGGGAGACGTTGGACTCCAAAATCTCCTGATTTCGGATAAACAAGCGCCACACTCAGCCCGCGCACTTCAAAGGTCGGCAGGGAGGGGTCGTCCACAATGGCCAGCCCCTGCTCGAGGCAGGTCAGGCGGCAAATATCGGCCACGTCGCCCTCGCCAAGCAGGTGCACCTGTTCGACTCCTTCGGAGCGCAACTGGATGGCAGCATCTTTGACCTTCTGGCGCACGCGGCGGTACATATTGAATTGCTGTTCGACATAATCGACCAGCAAATGGGCGCGATGGCTGAGGCCTTCAGGGGTGATGATGTACTTGAGCTTTCGCCGCTCAGCGCGTTTGACCTTGACGTAGCCTTTTTCAACCAGGCGTTTCAAGTGCCAGTTGATCGTGCCAACCGCCACCCCAAGCTGGGTGGCCAGGTCGGCCTGGGTTACGTCCGGATCGCGCTCAATGTTTTCGAGCAGGGGCAAATCATGTGAAGAATCGGTTTGGGTTTCCATAATCAAAATTCAGTTGTTGAATTATACCCTAAATTCAGTGGTTGAATTTTCAACAGTTAGATCAATATGCTATTTTGGTGACATCAATCACTTGCAATCTATTAGATATACGTCTAAACTAGTGTTGGAACTTTTGCATATCCAAACCAGTCAAGGAGTATTTCCAATGCAACAAACCCAAATGAAAACGCAGATCGAAAGGTTGAAATCTGCCGGCGCAACCTATGTGGATGCGCGCTGGTACCCGCTCGAAGAAAGCAATTCCCTGATGATGTGGAATGGCAACCTCAAAAATGCCTCCGCCTCGCGGGAAAGCGGCATCGGGGTGCGGGTCTTGTACAAAGGGGCATGGGGATTTTCCGCTTCATCTGACATGAGCAACCTGGGCGGGCTATTTGACAAAGCCCTCGATAACGCCCGCGTCGCAGCCCAGCGAGTCACCTTTCCGGTGCGGCTGGCCGAGAAAGACGCCGTGCAGGCCTCCTTTGCCAGCCCGAACCGCATCGATCCGTTCGGGGTGGCGCTGTCAGACAAGATCGCCTTCCTGCAGGCCATGGATGAAAAACTGAACAAGCCGGGTGTCTTCCAGCGCGTCAGCGAAATGACCTTCATGCGCAAACAGATCATCTTCCTCGATTCGGAAGGCAGTGAGATCGAGAAAAACATTATCGAAGTCTTCCCCGGCATCCAAGTCATGGGCATGGACTCGAATGGCGAGACCCATTCACGCAAGTTCAGCCCCGGCCGGGTTGGCAATACCCGTGGCTGGGAAACGCTCGATATGCAACTGTTCTCAGAGAACGCCGAGCGCATCCTGCGCGAATTGAATGAAATTTTGGTGGCAGACCCCTGCCCCAAGGAAGATCGCACGGTCATCCTGCTGCCTGGCATCATGTTCCTGCAAACCCACGAAACCATTGGTCACGCCCTCGAGCTGGACCGCATTCTCGGCTACGAACTGGCCTACGCCGGCGGCTCCTTCGTCACGCTGGATGACTTTGGCAAGCTGCGCTACGGCTCACCCAAGCTGACCGCCCGCGCCGACGCCACGGTCGCCAACACCCCCGGCAGCTTCGGCTACGACGATGACGGCATCCCGGCCCAGGACAACCTGCTGATCGACAAGGGCATCCTGGTCGGCGCGATCACCGGCCGCCAGATGGTCGAAGAAGCCAACGCCCGCGCCCGCCGTCCGATCTTTAACGGCAGCAGCGGCGCAAACCGTGCCACCTCCTTCTACCGCGTGCCGATCGAGCGCATGACCAACATCAACATCGACCCCGGCCAGGACGGAACCCTGGATGATATCGTCAGCAAGACCGAGCGCGGCATCATCCTGGATGGCGAGAAAAGCTGGTCGATCGGCTCGAACCGTGAACAATTCCACTTCGCAACCGACATCGGCTGGCTGGTGGAAGATGGCAAAGTTACAAAAGTTGTCAAGAATGCCACCTACAAGGGTGATACGCTCAAATTCTACAACTCGCTCTCAGCCGTCGGCGACGCGTCCACCTGGGAAGTGCAGTATGTGGACAACTGCGGCAAGGGCCAGCCCAACCAGATCATGCAACTCGGTCACGGCGTGCCGGTCTGCCGTTTTGACAACGTGAGAATAGGAGAATAGCCGTGAAGGATAGAATTTTACAAACCTTGCATGACCTGCGCGCTTATGCCCTTTCGAAAGGCGTCGAAGCAGCTTTTTTCTACCATGAAGAAGACAGCCACCTGATGCGTTTTGCCAACTCAGCCATTTCGCTCAACACCAACGAGCACCTCATCCGCCTTGAAATTACCGCCTTCGACGGTCAGCGCCGCGCCAGTTACGAGATGATCACCGACCTGGGCAAACTGGACGAGATGAAACAGGCTGTGGATGTCGCCGCCGAGATGGTCAAACACGCCATGCCGCTCAGCTATCCGCCGAGCAACCCCATCTATGCGCAAGATTTTGCGGACGAAAGCGCGTACGACCCGCAGCTTGGTTCGCTTGCGAGTGAGGAGCGCCTGGCCTATTTCAACGAGGCCGTCAAAGGTCTCGAAACCGATGAGATCAAGCTCTCCGGTATCTTTTCATCGGGGACGAATGTCACCGCGCAGATCACCACCCGCTCGGAACACACCCAGTATTTCAAGACATCCGATGCCCAGGTCAGCATGGTGCTTTCGCACTCCGAACTGAAATGGGAAGTGATTGCCGAGCAATCGGCCCAAAAGAAATCCGAACTGAACCCCTCCGCTCTGCACCGCGATCTGTCCTTCCTGATGGAACGCTACCAGCAAGAATCCGCCCAACAGATCCCGGTGGGCAAATATGATATCGTCTTTGGCTCTGCTGCTATCGGTGACCTGCTCAGCATCATGAACTGGATCGGTTTCAGCGGCGGTTCGATGAAACGCGGCTTTTCCTTCATCGCGGAAGACAGGCTTGGTCAAAAAGTTTTCTCAGACAAATTCAACCTGACGGATGACCCAACCCGCCTGGAGACCTTCCCCTTCCGGCGCGATATGATGGGCATGGAACGCAAGCCCTTCCCGATCTTCGAAAAAGGCGTTTTCCAGGGCTTCACCTGGTACCAGGATGATGCCGACGAGTTCGGCGTCCCGGCCACCGGCCACACCGTCATGCACAAGAGTCTGACGCTGGCCGGCGGCGATGTGGAGGTCAGCACGCTCGAAGAGCTGGCCAGGATGCCGCGCGAGAATGACATCCTGTACATCCCCTTCCTGCACTACATGAACATCGTCAACCCGTCGAAGGGGCTGATCACCGCCAGTTCGCGCTTCGGGGCGCTGCTGCTCAAAAAGGATGGCTCGATCGTGGTCCCGTTCAATGTGCGCGTCACACAAAGTCTGCTCGATATCTTTGGCGACAAAGTGGCCTGGATGTCGAAAGCCCAGTCGGTCAATAACACTTCCATGAGCTACGGCGCGCGCAACCCGACCGCGATCGTTGTGCCGACCTTCATCCGCGTCAACGATCTCGAGATTTCACACTCGAACACCTCGTATTAGCTCTCTTATATAAGTCTTGAGCGGAGCGTCCTTCGACTACGGGCTACGCAAAATACGCTTGTCCTCCGCTCAGGACTTGGCAACTTCTAGTAAGTAAGCGAAGTCGAAGGACATTTACGGGTCCATTGGGCAAAATAATAGGACGCGGATGACGCAGATTCGTCAAGCTCGCGAAGCTTGTACTGAGCCTGTCGAAGTATCCGCGTTCTATTTTTTATTCCAAAACGCCGGGGTATAATAAAAGCGTGATGCCGATTGAATTGAACGTCAACGTTGTGATTTTCAGCCTGTGCGAAGACGCCCTGCAGGTTTTGCTCGCCCCCAAGGCTGGACAAATCTGGGCTTTGCCAGAAAAAAGCGTCGCGGCGGACGAATCGCTCGAATCGGCGGCCCTGGGCGCTTTTTCGCGCCTGGCCCACTCCCCTGAAATTTATCTTGAACAACTCTATACCTACGGCGACCCGGAGCGGATTCCCGGCCAGCGGGCAGTCAGCGTGGTCTATTTTGCCCTGATCCCGCTCGATGCGCGCGGCGCCCAACTTGAGAACATGCAATGGCAGCGGCTCGACAAACTGCCTGGCCTGGCCTATGACCACGCGGAGATGATCTCATACGCCCTGCGGCGTCTGCGCTACAAACTGGAATACAGCGCAGTCGGTTTTGAACTGCTGCCCGATGAATTTACCCTGAGCGAATTACAGCATACCTACGAGATCATCCTGGGCGAAAAGCTGGACAAACGCAATTTCCGCCGCCGCATCCTCGAAGCCGGGATCATCGAAGCCACCCCGCATCGGCGCTCTGGCGACGGCCGGCCCGCTCAACTCTACCGCTATCGCCCCGATGCGGTTGCCGAAGTCAAGGCTAGAAGATTGTTTCCGTAGAAATAGATTGCATCACTCGAACAACATGCGCATACCTGTCATTTCGAAGGAGCCGCTTTTTGGCGACTGAGAAATCTTGCAGACTATGTTAAGATTTCTCGCTGTCGCTCGAAATGACAAGCATGTACTAAATGCGTTTTATAAAAAAGCATCATTCAGGAGCACCCCATGAAGCGAGCCGTCAGCATCAGCATTGGATCATCGAAGCGCAATAAAGCCGTCACCACCAACATGCTCGGGGAAGAAATATCCATCGAACGCATCGGCACGGATGGCGACATGGAAGCTGCTGCCCTGAAATATAAAGAGTTGGATGGCAAAGTGGACGCCTTCGGGGTTGGCGGCGGCGACCTGGGCGCGCTCGTCGATGGCAAGTGGTATCCGTTCTTCTCGGTGCTGCCGATGGTGCGCTACGTAAAAAAAACACCCGTGGTGGATGGAACCGGTCTGAAGAACTCGCTCGAATCGCGCGCGGCATCTTTCCTCGATGAAAAGATTGGCGACTACATCAACCAGCTAGGACGCAAGGTATTCCTGCCAGTCGGCATCGACCGTTGGGGCATGACCACCTGCTTCCCTGCCGCCGGGTACGAAGTCCGCTATGGCGACCTGCTCTTTGGATTGGGCATGCCATTCATCTTGAGCAAGCCCAGCCAGCTGAAAACATTGGCCGCCCTGTTGATGCCGATTGCGGGTCGCCTGCCCTACGCCTGGATCTATCCGCTGGGCGAGAAGCAGGAAAAACGCGACCCAAAAGGTGAGAAGTGGTTCCGCTGGGCAACCGTCATCGCCGGGGATTGCCATTACATCAAACGCCACATGCCCGATGAACTGCCGGGCAAGGTCATCTTCACCAACACCACCACCCCTGAAGATACCGAATTTTTCCGCAAGGCCGGGATTAAGTATCTCGTGACCGGTACGCCTGTGCTCGAAGGACGCTCCTTCGGTACAAACATGATGGAAGCTGCCCTGGTGGCGATTTCGGGCAAGGGCCGTCCGCTGACGCAGGATGAATACAACGAGCTGCTTGCCAAACTCAATTTTGTGCCACAATTGCAGGAATTGAACTAACAACGCAATATCTTAAACACAAAGGACACCAAGGGCACGAAGTAAAATCCGTGCTCTTGGTGTCCTTTCTTGTTTTTTGTACTTTGTGTTCTTCGTGTTTGACTTTTATTCCACCTGGCTGCACAGACCGATCGCGATTTTCTCGCGCAGTTCAACCAACTCTGGGAACTGGTAGAAGAAAAGCACTTTTTGCCCGGCAATGCTGTCGCCGCTGGGGGCTTCAGTCAGGATGAAGTAGGAGAAACTTTCGGCGATATCCTCTTCGGGACTGGTGGCGGCGTAATCGGTGATGAACTGGTCTTCGTAGCTGTAGTAAAACTCATCAAGCAGCTCGTAGTAGCGATCTTCATCTTCTTCGATGTCGATCTCTTCCCATTCGGAATATATATCCCCCCAGAATTGATCAATGAACAGGTTCAGGTACGAATCAGCGTTGGAGCAGCCCTCATAGGCGAAGTAGTTCGGGCACGACAGGCTTTCTTCGTAGAAAATATCGGGGTCATCAGGGTTTTCAAAGACGGCAAGGTTAGGCTCGACCTGGTCGGCGTTGAGGGTCAGAAGGTGGCCGAATTCGTGAACCAGGGTGAAGGTCAGATCCTGCGGATGTTCAGCATCGGTGATATCGACCATCAGATCCCAACGGGCCGGGTCGGTCAGGGACTGGCTGACCGCCGCCAGTTCCTCGTCCTTGCCGTCGGTGTAGACAATGAACTCGTTGAGATAGGTCCGCTCGGAGGCCGGGATCAGGGTCGTGTAATAGCGCCACAGGTTTTGATGGGCTTCGGTATTTTCCTGCAAGTTCTGCCAGCGGCTGGGCACATCGGGGTTGATCTCGGGGTAGAGCAATTCGTCGCCGTCAACGGTATAAGTCACCAGGATGGTTGATTCCACTTCGCTGGCCGGAGATTTGCCGCGCAGGGCATTGGCGGCGGAAGGGGTAAGGATGGAATCAAGGCCTTCCATGCAGGCGAGGACACAGTCGCCGTTAGGGCAGTCGCTTTCAGCGGGGACAAGCGCCGGTTGCCCGGTGGCCGGCTGCGGGTCGTCAGGGGCCGGCCGCGCAGATTCGGTCACCGGGACAGCAGCGCCCTCGTCCGCGTCTCCAAAAACGAGACGTTCGGCGGCCATGCAGGCCAGGCTGGCAAAGGCCAGGGCGGCAAGTGCCAGGAAGATGCGGGTTTTGGGCATGTTTTCTCCTGCGCTTAATCGACAAGCGCCGCGTAGGTTAATGATTCGAAGATCTCGGGCGCGCGCCAGAAGCCGGGCATGGTTTGAACCAGCAGGATGCCGAGCATGTCTTCCTGCGGGTCGACCCAAAAGCGTGTGCCGGCAGCGCCACCCCAGCCGAAGGAGCCGAGCGAGCCGCGCCGGGTGCCCTGGGATAAGTCGGTTAGCACGCCGACGCCCAGTCCCATGCTGAAACCCTGGTCGGCGGCGATTGCGCCGGGCGGGAAAGGCAGGTGCGGGGTGGTGAGAACTTCGAGGGTTTTGCGGCTGAGCAAACGCCGGCCTTTGAATTCACCGCGATTGAGCAGCATTTGGGCGAAGTTCAGGTAGTCGGCAGCGGTGGAGAGCAGTCCGCCGCCACCCGAAAAGACTGGCGGCGGAACGGTGCGGTCCACTTCCGGCCCTTCCGCCGCTTGCAAGCCGCCGCCCTCGCGCGGGGCATACATGGTCACCAGGCGGGCCAGCTTTTCCTGTGGAACCCAGAAACCGGTATCGACCATCTCCAGCGGGGTGAAAATGCGTTCCTGGAAGAAATCAGCCAGGCTTTGCCCGGAAATCATTTCGACCAGGCAGCCAAGAACATCGTGCGCCATGCTGTACCAGAAACGTTCGCCGGGTTGGTGGACGAGCGGCAGCTTGGAAAGTTTCTGGATGAACTCGTGGGAGGATTTGCTCTCATAAAGTCCAGCTTTTTGGTAAAGGGTATCAACCGCATGTTCGGTTTCAAAGCCGTAGCTCAGGCCGGCGGAATGGGTCAGTAAGTGGCGGATGGTGATCGGGCGTTCAAGGTCGGTTAAGCCGATGCTCTCGGCAGTTCCGCCGACATAAACCCACATTTCGGCAAACTCGGGAAACCAGTTGCTGATGGGGTCATCGAGCAGGAAGTGACCTTCTTCCATCAGCATCAGGACGGTGGTAACGGTGATCGGTTTGGTCATCGAGTAGATGCGGAAAATGCCATCGGCTTGCATCGGGCGCCGGGATTCGATGTCCATCAGACCGGTCGCGGCGCAGTGGAAAACCTGTCCGTGACGGGCGAGCAAGGTCAGGGTTCCGGCCAGATCCTGCCGGTCGACAAAATTCTGCATCGCTTTCGGGATGCGCGCCAGGCGTTCTGATGAGAATCCGGCTTCTTCAGGGGTGATGGTTTGCATGGGGGTGTCCTTTTGTTGGTTGTAGGGGCAAATTACTATTCAATTGTACCAAGCCTCATCCCAGCCTTCGCCAGAAACGCCTCCCCCAAATTCCAAAACCGGAATTTGGGGGAGGCGTTGACTCTTTTTTTCAAAGCCCCATCTCCTCCCCCCAAATATGGACGAATTTCAGTCCGTATTTGGGGGGAGGCCGGGAGGGGGGTCACTCCACAATCACCACGTCACTGGCGCTGCGGCCAAAGACTTCGGGGCTGTACATTTCCTCGGCTTTGGCGGGCGGGGCGATGAAGGTGCCGGGCGTGGTGGCCCGGGCGATGTAGCTGTAGTCGTAGACGCCATCCCAGAGCAGGGAGGCGAAGGCCTCGGCGCGGTTGTCGCGCATGTTCTGGTGTTCGTACCAAGGGCCCCACCACCACCAGCCATAACGGACGGTGGTGTCGGAGGGGTCTTGCGGCACACTGCCGGAAACGGCCAGAGCCGGGTTGACGATTTCAAGGCCGGCCGGCAGCGGATCGACCAGGGCGACGTGGTAGCGGCGGTTGTCGGCGACCATTTTGATCTTGACGCGCACACGCGCGCCAGCTTTGATGTGCCAGCGTCCCTGGGCATCCTGATAAACATCCTCGGGATCGTCGATGGCCTCATAAGTGCGGATGACGACAAAACCCATATCGAGCGCAGGCAGGTTCAGGTCGGTGGGCGCGTAGCGCAGGCCGAGGCGATAGTACAGGCGTCCGGCGCCGTCTTTGCTGATGATCAAATCCTGCATGCCGCCGGCGGTTTCATCGAGCACGTACTGCATCGGGATGTCGATCTGGACGCGGTCGGTGCTGCGGCCTTCAAAGGTTCCGGCCCCGGCGTAGGTATCACCGAGCCAGATGCGGGCCACGAAGTCAGGAGTCTGGCTTTCATAGGTGTTGAAGTAGCGGTCGAGGCCGAGCAACACGAAAACATTCTCCTGGGTGTTGCCCCAGTGACCTTTGGTGCGATGCGCAAGCAGGCCATTGACGACTTTGGGGATCAGGTCGCTGTTCGGGTCATCTTCCATCAGGGCATTCAGCAGGATGGCGTCGGTGCGGCGGTTGGAGGCGAGCAGCAGATAGGTCTGGTCGTCATAGCCGATGGTGAAGTTGGCCGCGCCAGCTGTTTCGACCACGCGGTTGCCAATATGGCGGCGGATTTCCACCAGGCGGGTTTCGTTCTCGACCACCGGCCACAGCCAGCCAATCGCATCCAGAGAGAGATTTTCGAGGCCGGCATCACGCAGCAGGGTTTCGGCCTTTTGCGGGTCACTATCCCCGGCCAGGTCGCGGACGAAGATGGCGTAGGCGCTCAAGGTGCGGCGGGTATTCTCGCTGTACCAGTAGGGATAGTAATTTTCAATATTTTGCAAGTAGGCCAGCGCGGGCTGCATCATCTCATCCGGCACCTCGTAGCCTTTTTCGCGGGCGCGGACGAGGGCGTTGGTCACATGAATGGTATTGAACGGGCTGGATTCAAATCCGCGCCGCCAGTAACCAAAACCGCCATCGTAGTTTTGCATTCCGCGCAGGCGCTCGATGTCGCGCACCAGCGCCGCTTCCATCTCTTCCGGCGCAGGCAGGCCCTCGGCTTCGAAAGCCGTCAGCACATCGCGCAAGGCGGCAATGCCCAAAATGCGCGAGGCCAACTGCTCGGAACATTCATACGGGTACGAAGTCAGGTAGAGCACGGCATCCGTCAGGGCTTGCAGGGCGGTCGAGGAAGTCGTAATTTCCAGCCCGCCATACTGCGCAAAGACGCCGCTCGGGTACTGCACCGGCTGGGCAATCGCACCGGCATCGATCACACCGTAAGTCGCAAAAGCCTCGGTCGTGGAAGGCGTATAAACCGGCAGGGAAATCGTCGCGGCATCGGCATACGTCCCTGAAATCGCTGCCACCTGGATGGTAGTCGTGCCCGCCATGATCGTGCTGGCCGGGAAGCGCAGCTCGACGCGGTCGTTGGCCGGGATGGTCACACGCAGGCCGCCCACTGCCAGTTCGAGATTATTGGCGCGGGCCACCACATCCACGAGCATATCTTCATCGGTCTGGTTTTGCACGATGACCGGCAGTTCAAATTTATCGCCAAAGTTCAAGAAACGCGGGGCGGATGGACGCACCATCAAAGGCAGGCGGGCGGTGACATTCGATTCTCCCGTCCCGAAACGCTTGCCCGCTTTATCGACGGCGACCGCCATCACCCGGTAACGGGTCAGGTTGTCTGGGAGTTCAACCGACACCCGGGCCGAGCCATCCGCGCCGGTGCGCACAACAGGCGCAAAAACCGCCAGCGGATTGAAATCTGTCCGAATGCGAATTGGCGCGGACGCCGAATCGCCTGCGCCCAGGGCTTTACTCTCGGCCATCATGGTCGCAGACGGCATCGGCGCTTCCATTGCTGGTGCAGCAGCGAAAGCCATATCCTCCTGCGCGGCGCGTTGTTCGTTGGCCTGGCGCGCCAAAGCCAGCGGATCAGCCAGCACGATACTGGCGCGCGAATACAGGCTTTCAAGAAAGGCAGCTCGGTTGCTGTAGAAAACATTCATCGGGTCGGCCATCTGGTAATTGGTCAGGGCCAGGATGGCCTCGTCCACAACCACGACCGCCACTTCGGCATCCGCAACCGGGTTGCCATTGGCATCTTTGAGCATGACCGTCAGGCTGGTCTCACCGCCGGGTTCGAGTTTGCTCTCATCCGGGGCAACTTCCAGCGTGAGCGTGCGCGCCAGGGGCGGGATGCTCAAGTTGAGTGTGCCAACCGCATAAGCCGGACGGGGCGGAACACCCTCGAGCGGGTCACCCTTATCGTCCACGCGCTGGGCCGAACCGGTCAGGTCGATCTGGATGTTCAGGTTGGGGATATGCTTTTCGTCGATCGGCACGCGCAGGGTGGTTGCACCGCTGGCGTCGATGCTGAATCGTTCACTGTACAGGATTCCCTCGCGGGTTACGGTCAGGAGTCCTTCCGCCGCGCCAAAGGGCGACTGCACCAGGATTTCGGCAACGTCGCCGGGCTGGTAAGTTTCCTTATCCGGGATGAGCGTTACTTCTTCCTGCTCAACCTTGCGCGAGGGGCGGATGTTCCCGCCGCTGACCCAGCGGGTAATGCGGCTCTGGTTGTAGCGGCCCTGGGCGTCAACCACGCGGGCGGTGATCTGGTACGTGCCGCCAATCGGTGTGCCAAACTCACAGGTCTGCGGCTCGTCTGTG
>JAKLPV010000118.1 GCA_022013685.1 Anaerolineae bacterium | reverse complement strand
CGCTCATTAATCTGCGGCTTTACCAGCGTCTGCGCCAAAATCGCTAAATCTTAACGATTCCCACCACCTGCGTAACAAGTCATTGACTTGTTACGCTTTTTTCACGCCAAATCGTAACAAGTCCTGACTTGTCCAACCCTCCATCGAGCACGTGAAGCGCATGACCGTACCGGCTGATTGGGGTGGGATTTCCACCGGAACCGTTCCAGTTTCAGGCAGCAAGGCATAGAACTTCAAGGCCGGGATAACAAAGTCCCGGGCACAGGAGTAGGTTTCTTCTGTAACAACATTCAACATCACCGGAACCCCGGCCTGGGCTATCAAGCGCTGCGGGTTGTAGCCATAATTTTCGGCTCGAAGCGTCAGAGATGCAGCCGCTTCGGCAGCAGGCTGCTGCGCAACGGTTTGGGCGGCCGGAAAAATGCTCCTGGTCAGATTGGTCATCGAATAGGGCGAACCCAGCAGGTTGAGGGCGCTGTCGAAGGTTACGAATCCCAGAATCAGGACTGTGATCGCCACAAATTTCATGAAATAACCTTCAAGGCGTGATCCGATCTGGGTGGCAAAATACGCCACTGCAAAAAAGACCGGGCTGGTGCCAAGCGTAAAGGCAAACATTAGGGCTGCTGCGGTGAAGGGGTCGCCTGTGCCAAGTGCGGTAGCCATCATGGCTTGCGTCACGCCGCACGGGATGAAAACTGTCAGCGCGCCGAGGAAGAGCGGGGTGGCCGTGTCCGTGCCTTTGGCTGTCCGGCGGATGTAGCGGGTGATAAATTTGGGCGGCTCAATGGCGAAGTAGCGGAAGATCGGGTGAACGTTAAGCATCCGCAAGCCGTTACCGATCATAAAAATGGCAATCGCGATCATGAGCAGGGCGCGCGTGATCGGGTCAAAGGTCAGGAACGAGCCCAGCCAGCCGAGCAGCGCGCCAAGCAAAGTGTAGACAACCAATTTGGCGGCCAGGAAGAGCAAAATCGGCAGGGCTGTGTTGGGGCGCGCCGCCGCAACAGGGCGCTGGCCCTTCTTGGCGGGAGTGGGCGGGGCGTTAAGCAGGTCGCGCTCAATCTGAGTCGCGAGCGAGGATGCAAGCAGACCACCCTGCACAGCCAGGCATGAAAGTCCGCCAGTGGTCAGACCGGTGATAAAAGCCAGGATAAGCTCGTTCATTTAACGTTTCCCGCCATCCCAAACGACGAAAGGCATGTTGATAACAACGCCGGGCTGGGCAATAGTCACTTCACCGGCTTCTTGCGCGGTAAAAATTTCCGTGACAGAGGTCAGCATGCGCGCTTTGGCAGGGTCGGCCCAACTGACAACGTTCAGGCGGCGCAGCGGAGAATAACCGTCCGTGCCAGGCGGGTTATCGAACACATCCGCCTGGAAACCGAGAGGGCCCATGCCTTCGGGGCCGTTGTCAAAAACATAAACATTGGCCAAAACCTCATCCGGGACCTGCGCCAGCGCCGGGACGTGCAGCACCGGCGAGGACATCATATCCGTCAACAGGTTTGCAATGCCGGATCGGAAGCTTCGGTATGGATGAAGTAAATTTCTTTGCCTTCAGCGTATGCCATGCCTGCCGGGAGCAGGGCGGTCGGCATTTCTTCGGCAGGCGCAACCGGAGCGCAGGCGGCCAGAATGGTTATCAGTAGGGCGGTTATCAGTAAAAAGCGGAAGGGGTTCATGTAAAGGGTTCCTGGTAATTGGTTAAGTAGTGATTGCTAAATTGGTAAGTAGTGAGTGGCGATTGATACTTACTATTTGCCAATTACTGTACCTTCGCCCCGCGCAAGCGCAGCGAATTGGATACGACAAAGACACTGCTAAAGGCCATCGCGCCAGCGGCCAGCATCGGGTTGAGCAAGCCCAGGATCGCGGCAGGGATCAGGATTACGTTGTAGAAAAACGCCCAGAACAGGTTTTGCTTGATCGTGCCAAGCGTCTGGCGCGAAAGGCGGATGGCGCGCGCCACCCCTCGCAGGTCGCCGCTCATCAGGGTCACGGGAGCCGCCGCCATGGCGACATCCGTACCGGTGCCGATCGCGAGCCCAACATCTGCCTGGGCTAGCGCGGGAGCATCGTTAACGCCATCGCCAACCATGGCAACTACATTCTTCGTCTCCTGCAAACGTTTGATCTCAGCAGACTTGCCATCCGGCAGCACTTCAGCGATAACTTCATCCACGCCAGCCTGTTTGGCGATGGCTTCGGCGGTTTTCTGGTTATCACCGGTCAGCATGATTACTTTCAGCCCCAGGCTGCGCAAATCTGCAATCGCTTCGATCGAACCATCTTTGATGGTGTCGGCGACAGCGATGATGCCCGCCACCTGCCCATCCACGGCAACCAGCATGGCAGTTTTCGCTTCCGCTTGCAAACGAGACAGGTCAGCTCCGAGGCCGCCCATCGGGTAGCCGCGCTTTTCCATCATGCGCAGGTTGCCGACCGAAACCTTGTGTCCATCCACTTCGGCTTCGACGCCGTGACCGGCTTCAGCCGCGAACCCGGCTGGCTCGACAAGAGTCAGGCCGCGGGTGGTCGCTTCCGCCCAAATGGCTTCACCCAGAGGGTGTTCCGAGCCCTTTTCAACGGAGGCAGCTAAAGTTAGTATCCAGTCTTCAGTGTTCAGCGAGTCAGTATTAGCAACTGAAAACTGATTACTGGATACTGGATACTGCTTGCTGATAACTATATCAGTGACCGCCGGTTGGCCTTTCGTGATCGTGCCGGTTTTATCGAGCACCACAACCGAAACCTTGCCAGCGCGTTCGAGCGCCTCGCTATTACGGAAGAGCACACCCATCTCAGCGCTCTTACCGGTGCCAACCATGACTGCCGTTGGCGTTGCCAGGCCCATGGCACACGGACAGGCGATCACCAATACCGCAACCATATTGATCAGGGCGCGGGTAAAGGCATCGTTATCGGCGTTGATCGGGATGGCCGGGCCAAAAAAATACCAGCCAACAAAGGTCAGCGCGGCGATGATGATCACCACCGGCACAAACACACCCGAAACCTGGTCGGCCAGCTTTTGGATGGGCGCTTTGCTGCCCTGGGCTTCCTCGACCAAGCGCACAATTTGGGCCAGCGCGGTTTCTTTGCCAACCTTGGTGGCTTCAAACTTGAGCATACCCTGCTTGTTGATGGTCGCGCCGATCAGCGCCTCGCCCGGTTTCTTTTCAACGGGCAAAGACTCACCCGTCAGCATGGATTCATCAACGGAGCTGCGCCCTTCGACCACCACACCATCGACAGGGATCTTCTCCCCGGGGCGTACGATGACAACATCCCCCACCCGCACATCGTCTACCGCTATTTCGGCCTCGACTCCGTCTCGAATGACTCTGGCGGTCTTGGCGCGCAGACCCATCAGTTTTTTGATGGCCTCGGAGGTGCGCCCTTTGGCACGCGCTTCGAGGAATTTGCCCAGCTTGATCAGCGTGATAATGACCGCAGCCGTTTCAAAGTAAACGTGCCCGCCGAGCAAACCCAGCGTGATGGGCAGCGAGTAGAAATACGCGGCGGAGGAGCCCAGCGCAATCAAAACGTCCATATTAGCAGAGAGATTGCGAATGGCTTTGAAGGCGCCAACATAATATTGCCAGCCCACGTAAAACTGAACCGGTGTCGCCAGGGCCAGCAAGACCCAGTTAAACCACCACTGGGCTTCGAGCATCCCATCCATGTGCGGAGTGCGGCTGGTGTAAACGAAATCAGGCAGCAGCCCAAAATCCTTGCTCATCGAGAGCAGGAAGAGCGGAATGGTGAAAATCACACCGATAATGAGCAAGCGGCGCTGAGAATCGATTTCGTACTGGCGGGCAAGGGCTTCAGCATCTTCGGCATCGCCCCCCAATTCAAGGGCTTCAAACCCGGCAGCGCTGACTGCCCGGCGGATTTCAGCCTGGGCGATGATGGTCGGAACGTATTTGACGCGCGCTTTTTCGGTGGTAAAGGTCACCTGCGCTTCAAGAACGCCCTCAAGTTTGGCAAGGGCTTTCTCGAGGCGGCGGGCATCGTTGTCGTCAGCCAGACGCTTGATCACCAGGTCAGCTTCGCCGGTGGCGACTCCGTACCCGGCGCGTTCAACGCGGGCGATGAGTTCGGTCAGCCCCAGTTTGGCGGAATCAAACTCGACAGCGGCGCGCTCGCTCGAAAGGTTGACCGAGGCCGCTTCGACGCCATCCAGTTTTTTCAGGTTGCGTTCCACTGATGCAACGCAATTGGCGCAGGTCATACCGGTAATAGGAAGCGTAAGGGATTTTGTCATAAGGTGTCAGGTGTCAGGTGTCAGGTGTCAGGTGTCAGGTGTCAGGTGTCAGGTGTCAGGTGTCAGGTGTCAGGTGTCAGGTGTCAGGTGTCAGTTGTCAGGTGTCAGGTG
>JAKLPV010000117.1 GCA_022013685.1 Anaerolineae bacterium | reverse complement strand
GGGTCGATCTGTTCAAGATTGATGACTGAAAGCGCGTCCCAGTCGGGATCTTCCCCGCTCAACTGTTCAAAAAAGGTGTTGGCCTGGTCATCGAGCAAGGCCAGTTGCCCCAAAATTCCTTCCACAGGTTCCCCTTGCAGGGATTTGGCGTAAAGGAAGTCGTCGAATTGTTCAGAATAGCGCCAGTAATCGCCATAATCCTGTGGGCTATACTCGCCGACAATGAAGGCACCCTTGATTGACGCCTGCATTCTGAGCAAATCAGCGCGAGAATCTGAATTCTTTTGCAAAATGACAGCGTACCGCTCAACCAGAGCCAATTGCTGCTGGAATGAAGCAGCGTTGACAATCCCGATCAGGGTTGTGATTGCGGCTGTCAATACCAACGCGCCCATTAACAGAGCCAGACGGCCTTGAATGGATTGTGGGAGGACCCTCTTCATAGATATTATCTCCTGGATGGATAAACTGGATAACTCATAATATAGTAGCATATTTGGGTCTGGCACCAACAAGGTTACTCGGCTGAACAAGCCCCCGCAATGGTAATTGGATGATTTTTGTATAATATTTTTACAAAAAATGGTAAAATTGAAAAATTCAAATATTACATAAAATAAGTCCAGCTAACTTTGGCATTCAGTATGTGGAGGAGAGTCATTATGTCCAAAATTATTTCTGTTCACTCATTTCGCGGGGGCACTGGAAAGTCAAACACAAGCGCGAACCTGTCTTACTTGAGCGCTCATCGCGGCCTGCGGGTTGGCGTGGTGGATACGGATATCCAATCACCTGGTATTCATGTTCTGTTTGGTTTGGATGACCAGGATATGGGTCGCTCGCTAAACGATTACCTGTGGGGCAAGTGTGATATCGAAGAAACCGCTCATGATGTAACCGCTTCGTTGGGATCTGATATGAAGGGCAAATTGTTCCTTATCCCCTCCAGTATCAAAGCCGGTGAAATTGCTCGTGTCCTTCGTGAAGGGTACGACGTCGGCCTATTAAACGATGGTTTCCATTCCTTGATCCAAAAACTCAAACTCGACCTGCTGGTGATTGACACTCATCCTGGCTTGAATGAAGAAACCCTGCTCTCAATTGCGATTTCAGATGTGCTGCTGCTCATCCTACGCCCTGACTCACAAGATTATCAGGGTACAAGCGTCACTGTCGAGGTAGCACGCAAGCTGGATGTACCCAAAATGTTCCTGATGGTCAACAAAGTGCCGGAAATGTTCAATACCGACGATGTACGCCAGCGGGTCGAAAAAACATACAACTGCGAAGTGGCCGCGGTCATACCACATTCGGACGAGTTGATGACCCTGGCAAGCGCAGGTGTATTCTCAATGCGATTCCCAGATCATCCTGTTGCCCAGATCTATCGGAACCTGACGGACCGCATCCTGGCCTGACCTCATCCAAAATCGTCCATGTCGCCTAAAAGCCGCCCGTTGCATATCCATCCAAAGACGGGGGCTTTTTTATACCCATCCCGGTCACAAATGCGCAGCATGCGCTTTTTATAAGAGTGGAAATGCGCAATTTGTGACCACGGGCATTGTATATAAAAACTAAGCCAAACTTACAGGAAATGAAATGGCCTTACGAAACCCAATCTTAAACATCAAGCCGGAAGAACGCAAACAAGTCTTCTCGCTGATGGCCGTGTTGGCACTCTCAACCCTGGTCTTGGAATTATCAGACGTGATTGCCACCGGTGGTTTTGTCAGTAAAGTAGGGCCTGATAATATTGTCTACCTGTGGATTGTGGATATGGTCATCACAATCGTCACGGCGGGCATTTATGCGCTGGCAGTAGATCGCATGGATCGGATGAAACTGCTCAAGTGGCTCTCCCTGGGCTTTGCGGCAGTCTTCCTCGTCATGCGTATCCTATTTCTGGTCAACTTTCCTGAATGGGCAGCTTACCCGCTACTCTACATCCTGACCGACCAGTTTTACGCCATATTCCCGCTGGCCTTCTGGGCAATGGTCAACGATTTTTACACATCAACAGAAGCCAAGCGGTTATACCCGATCATCATTATGGGTGCAACGCTGGGAAGTATTGCCGGCAATGGCCTGGCGGCCCTTTCAGGCTGGATCTTGCTTCGCACAGGTGGAGATGCACCTTCATTGTTGATTATCGGCACGATCCTGTTGCTGATAACGATGGCAACGCTGCAATTTGCCCTGCCAAAACGCACCGCCAACGTCCGCCAGGCGCGCAGTGACAGCGTGGATGTGCGCCAGACGATTAAAGTCGGCTGGGATTACATCAAAAATGTGCCTATCTTCACCTTCCTGGCTGTTGCAATGGTGCTCTCAGGGCTGGCGTTTACGATTATCGAATATCACTTCATATTCTCTGTCGACCAGGCCGTGGCCCAGGATCCGCTCCAATTCCAGGCGTTTTATGGCACTTTCAAAATCGTGCTAATTGTCAGTATTTTGACCGTCCAGGCTTTTGTCTCAGGGCGTTTCCTCGAAAAGGTGGGCCTCAAAAACTCATTCATCTTCCAGCCGGTAGCGCTGGCGGCGGCAGGGTTGCTGGCCGCCCTCGTGCCGGGAGTACTCGGTGCGGCTGGAGCCAAATACCTGGCGCGCCTGGTGCAACAAGCCTGGGATGAACCGGCGCGTAAATCTTTGCAAAACCTGATCCCAGACGAGCGGCGGGGGCGTGTGGCAGTAATGATCGACCGTTACTTCTATGATATTTCCACAATTATCGGGGCCCTTGTTCTGGCGCTTTTGCTCGTCCTGCGCAACTCATCGGTTATCTCACAAGGACAGATTATCAATGTCTATCTCGGCCTGGC
>JAKLPV010000116.1 GCA_022013685.1 Anaerolineae bacterium | reverse complement strand
GAAAATTGAATCCATAATGGGTGATCATTTTCTCTCCATGTTGTTCAGGGAAATTTTATTTTAGTAAATTTTAGTAAATTATACAATAGTTTTCAAGAAAAACATAAGTGAGTGTTTAAAGTCCAGCCAAAGAAACTCATCGAAATAAAAAAATCCGCCGAAAAAACCGGCGGACTCTTTATGACCCACCCACAGGTCACCCTGCAAGCAAGTTGTGCATTGGTTTTACCGAAAGTCAAAACTACTTTTCTGGCGCATTGTTATTAATCCACTCGATTACTCTTGCAAGTTCGTCTTCGCTTAACTGTCCCATATGACCGCCGGCAGCTTGAATCTGAACAAGCAGGCTTGATTCGGCCTCGCCCGCTACAATCACATCGCCACTTGCTCCACCCCTAAATGCATCCGCATATGTAGAGAGATTCAGGCCGCCCAGGGCCGACTCGCCGTGACAAGCAGCGCACTTTTGCAGGAATAGCGGACCCACAAAATCATCCCAGTTTAATGGCCCAGACACTGCCGGGGCAGCCGTTGGCTCCAGGGTTGGAGTTACTGGCACAAACGCGATAACATCTTCTCTTATAAGAATGGTATTGGGCGATGTTGTTTCATAGCCGGCCAGAAAGTACAGGCTAAAACCAAAAATAGCCGTGATAATAACCGCCAGCGGCAAGTAAAGCATTTGGCGTTTGCGTAAAACCGCAGGCGGAATTGGCGGCGCGAGATGAGCACCTCGATCGATGGCCGCCAACTCTGCCGGGTGTTCGTGCTCCATTTCTTCCCGGCTTAGTTTGCCAGTAAACATGCTCTTGTTGAGATGCTTGATATGAACGTGATAGAAGTGCCAGATGATAATGGCCAGCACAGCCAATACTGCTTCACCACCGTGCGCAGCTTTGGCCGCCGGAATGGCCTCGCCTGGCAAGAATTGCGTTGTCGTAATTGGATTCCACATGATGAATCCGGTCAAAGCCATCGCAATCGTGCCCCAAATAAGCGCCAGATATTCCGCTTTTTCGGCATAAGAATAACGCCCATAATAGGCCTTGTGCTTACGCCGACCAATATAGTACATGACATCTTCGTAAACATGCTTGAGATCATCGATCCATGGGATCATGCTGATCGGCGTACGCAGAACCAATAACCGGTATAGCACTTCCAGTATATGCACCAGGCTTACCACAATCATCACAATCGCGGAAAAGTGATGCACCTGGCGAGCCGATTCCACGCCTCCGAGCAACGTAAAAATGCCAACACTGGCGGGAGCAAGGGGATATTTTTGCGGCAGGCCCGTCAGCGCAAGCAAGGTAAATGAAATCAGGAAAACGAAGTGCTGGATGCGTTGCAGAGGGCTAAAACGCACATAGGTCTGGTTCGGCGAGGGACTGGCAGATTTAGTCATGGCGAAGCTCCTCGTCGTTGGGTTCGGAGTTTGTGGATTTTTCATCCGGCTCGATACCGTCATTGTCACCGGACTCTGTTGGTCGTTCATCAATCGCGGTGGATATTTCGCCTGGCGCTGTTTCGATTGGCATTTCAACAGCCGCTACATCTTTTATCTCGGCGGCTTTTTCCTCGCTTTCTGCCGGTTCTTCAGCCTCTACGATTTCATCCTCTGCCCTGGGTGTTTCAGGCGATTTTTCTTCCACGATCAGGCGTGGCTTTCGAAAACGATTAATCATCAAACGGCTGAAATCCATCAAAACAAGGATACCCATTGGTATCAAGACGGCTGGAATTAAAAATTTGTAAAACAGATCAATATAATAAACAATGGGATACTTTTCCGGCGATGGGATATAGTGAGATAACCAGGCCTCTGGGAAATTAGCCGTTGCATCCTGGTGGCAAGCCTGGCATTTGATCAGCAAATTCTCTTTTACCTGCAAACCTTTTTGCGGGTCATCTACACGGGTAATATCATGAATCCCGTGGCAGTCGTAACAGACCGGCTTGTTGGTGATGGCGTCAGGCGACACTTTCTCAAAGATTGTGACGGTTGTGCCATGAAAGTCAGCCACATAGGTACTCAATACCTGGGTGGAAATCCCGTATTTATCCATTATTTGCGGGTCAGTATGGCACTTTGCGCAGATTTGGGGGGAACTGAGACGGAAAGCGGCTGTAGTTGGGTCTTCGATGATGTGAACCCCATGACAATCTATGCAGGTCGGGACATCCGGGTTGCCTTCATCGGTCAGTGCCGCGCCATGCACGCTGTTGCGATATTTTTCGAAGATGGTGCTGTGGCACTTCTGGCAGGTCGTCGGAATCCAGGCGCGGGCTTCGGGCAGCAGTTGGCCGCTCAGGGGGTCTTTCAGGCGCTTCACAGCATGGGCAGTATGACAATCTGAGCAAATGGCGGCTTCCAGGTCCCCGCCGACACGGGCGGCAGCGTGGGCGCTGTCATGTTCTTGATCAGCCTGGGTCTGATGGCACTCGCCGCAAGATTCGTTTAGGTGAAGCGTGGCTTCACGCCGGCTATCAAAGCTAAGACCGTGACCCATCTCCGGTTCAAAATCCACATGGCACTGCACACAAAGGTATCCGGCCTCGCCATGGATGGAATGATTGAACTCATCAGGACTGACGTATAAATCATACTGCTCGCCATTCCCAAGGGTAATGCTGAATTGCGGGTTTTGGTGACAGGCCAGACAGGCTTCGTTTGTAACCGTCGCAGCAGGGGGTAGCACCTCAACCGATTTTGCATCGAAAAACGCGGGAGCCGCAGTCGCGGACGACACAACAAGGCCCAGGGCAATGATGAACATTATCGCCCCGCTCATTATGAAGTAATTACGCAAGCGCATTACTGCCTCTCTCCCGATTGAGTATTGTCAGTTTTCTCGGGATGCAGCCGCTCGTACTCTTTTTCGTGAAATTCGCGCATCTCCCGCTCGGTCAAACGCCCGGTAAAAATACTCAAGTTCAGCCTTTCAAAATGAACATGATAAATATGCCAGATTAAAATGAAGATGGCCGCTACAACCGCTTCTGTACTATGGGCAAGCTTCGCAGCCGGGATCACACCTCCGGGCAGGAATTTAGTGAAGAACTCGGGAAACCAGATAATAAAGCCACTGATAACCATGATTAAAATCCCGAAGAAAATAACCCAATAAGTAACCTTTTGCTCGAAGTTATAACGCCCAAATTTAGGTTTATCTTTACGCATAAAGAGCAAATAACGGAGCATTTGGCCAGCATCAAGGACATCCTGCCAGACGGGAAAAATATCGCCCGACAGTTTACGGCGCGTTATCAGATAGATCGCGCGGCCCAAATGGTACAGAACCTCGATAGTCATAACAATGGCGGCGATATGATGAATCTGCTGGATGAGTTCCAGCCGTTCTGGCGAGGAAAGCAGGTCCTGACTCCATGAGAAATCACGGTATTTTTGCGGCAAGCCGGTCAAAAGCAGCACAGTGAAACTCAGAATCAAAAGCAGATGTTCCCAACGCTGTCCAAGGTTAAAACGCGGATAGGCTTTCTCGTGAATAATCTGAGCGACGGGGGTTACATTCTTACCTGTCATGGCAGGCTACTCCTCACGCGGTCAACAATGGAACGGATGACTTGCAACGCCACGTAGACAACACAGGCCCACAGAACAAAGGGCGTAAAAGACGAATAGAAACTTTCCACATAGAACAGGAAAGGTGTGCGTTCAAAACTAATTTCGTTATGACCCGTCCAGGCATCTGTCCAGTTCGGCCCTACACCAGGGTGACATTCCTGGCAGGTCATTAACAAGTTGTTTGGATTTACCTTTGATTTCGGATCGTCCGTTTTGAAGATGTCGTGAGTCCCATGACAATCAGTACAAACGGCGCTGTCGTGCCAAATGGTGGGCCAGCGCGCCTTGTAAACAGTTAAATCAACACCATGCCAGGAATGCTTATAAATACTATACACATCAGAGGACAGTCCATATTTACTCATCAGTTCCTGGTTGGCATGGCATTCAGCACACATTTCAGGGCTCTGGACTCTGAAGTCAGCAGTGCGCGGATCCTGAATATTGTGAACGCCGTGACAGTCAGTGCATGTCGGCACATCAGGATTGCCTTCTTCAATAAGCGCTGCGCCATGAACACTTTGTTTATAGATTTCAACAATATCGCCATGGCATTTGCTGCAAGTCTCAGAGATGAGCGCGCGCGGCTCATCTGGCTTGCCAACATCGTGAGCGCCGTGGCAATCTGTACATACCGGAGCATCCATATTTCCGTCTGCCGCAACATCAGCATGCATACTATCCAACGTTTTTTCATAGTTGCCTGGGTGGCATTTCTGACAGGCCAGGTAATAAGTTCGTGAAAGCTCCCGCCTGGTTTCAAAAGTCACTGTTGGATGAGGATAGGTAGTGATGTCAGTATGGCAGGCCTCGCACTCAATTCCCAGTGGACTATGAACGGAATGACTGATTACATCCTGCGAAATAAACAGAGAAAGAATTTCCCCATTCGGCAAAGTCATGCTCAAATTAGGATCGCTGTGGCAAGACAAACAATATTTTTCAGTCTCCTGTCCCGGCGGTTCAGCCCCGGCTGGGGTTGCCAGCAAAAGACTTAACAGCAAGACAAGAGCGCCTGCCACAATTAAGCCCATCTTCTGGCGTTGCAAGATGCGCGCTGTCATGAGTTATGACTCCTTGTTTTTCGTGGGTTTTCATCCTGTTTTTCATCTTCTTCGGGCGGCTCAGGGCTTTCAGTGACAACCAGCCCCAACCGGCGGAGTAAATATGAAATCCCAAATAGAATGATAAGCGGAACCAGACAACGCAGGATGAATAGCAAAGCCACAAAGACTGGATTAGTCTCGGTCATCGCTTTTCCCTCCGCGGCAGAAAATCTTCACTGCTCGCAACGTGTGATGTAGGCATTGCATCTCCGTGTAACACGATAATTTGGATTATACTTATTAAGTATAGCTTAAATTGAGGTTAAAAATACCAGATTGCTGAATTGCGTTTGTGCAATTCAGCAATCTGGTATCTGTAAATCGAGGCAGCCCCAACCACAAGGGGACCTGGCAGGCTTAAAAATCCGTCTCAATTATGAGAGGAGTTTTGCGCACTCCTAACCAGAAGCTCCAGGCCCAAAACTGCCAGTCCGCCCAACGCCCCGGCCAGGTGAAACGGCAGGAAATTCATCACTTCCACGGGTTGCAAGGCCACATATTTCAGGTAGAAATACGGCACTCAGATCAGCACCCAAAAAAAAAATCATCCCGTGTCCAACCAGCCGGTAAAGGCTTTTCTTTTCTGGCTGAGAATCCATTACCAGGCGCGCCAGGCGGCGCAAGCGCGCCCCGCCCAACACCCCAAGCAAGTGAAACGGGAAAACCACCAAAACGGCGGTTTCTCTCCGATCAGGCGCAGGAAAATGAACGGCGCCCAGGCCAGCGCCCCCAACCAGACCAGAAGTGTCCCAAGGCGATACACCGCAGCCGGGTTCAGGGTTAGATTCCCTGCTTTTAACAAGCCTTCATCGCCTTTTCAGCCGCATCGATCGTCGCTGCGATTACCTTTTCATCGTGCAGAGTCGACAAAAACCCGGCTTCGAACTGTGATGGGGCCAAATAAACACCATTTTCGAGCATTTTTTGGAAAAATTTCCCGAAGCGGACCTTATCCGCTATTTTGACGGAATTCCAGTCTCGCGGTTCGGTCTCGCTAAAGAAGGTGGTGAACATCGTCCCGACCCGTGTCTGGCGCACCGGCACACCGGCTTTTTGCGCCGCGGAGGCGATTCCCGTTTCCAGTTGCCGCGCCCGGGCTTCCAACTGCTCCCAAACCTTTTCATCCCGAATCAGTGACAGCGCCGCGATCCCCGCACTCATCGCCAGGGGGTTGCCGGACAGCGTCCCGGCCTGGTACATCGGCCCGGACGGAGCCACCATCTGCATGATTTCGCGTTTGCCGCCATACGCCCCGACCGGCAAACCCCCTCCGATGACTTTTCCGAGCGTGGTCAGGTCGGGTTTGATATTGTAAAGCGCCTGTGCCCCGCCGGGATGCACGCGAAAACCGGTCATGACTTCGTCAAAAATGAGCAGTGCGCCTTCGCGCTCGGTGACTACGCGCAGTTTTTCCAAAAAGCCCGGCACAGGCGGCACCACGCCCATATTCCCGGCCACCGGCTCGACGATGATTGCCGCGATCTGGTCAGGATGCTGTTTGAACAAGGCTTCGACCGATTCGATATCATTGAAATTCGCCACCAGCGTTGCCGCGGCGGTCTGGGCCGGCACACCCGGCGAATCAGGCAGCCCCAGCGTGGCAACGCCCGACCCGGCCTGCACCAGGAGCATATCGGCATGGCCGTGGTAGCAGCCGTCGAACTTGATGATTTTGTCGCGCCTGGTGTAGGCCCGCGCCAGCCGCAGGGCAGACATGGTCGCTTCGGTGCCGCTGTTGACGAAGCGCAGCATCTCAAGGTTAGGCATAAATTCCATGATGCTGTGGGCGAGTTCAATTTCAAGCGGGCTGGGTGCCCCGTAGGAAGTCCCCTTTAAAGCCGCCTGCTGAATGGCTTCGACAACCTTCGGGTGGGCGTGGCCGCTGATTAGCGGTCCCCACGAAAGAACATAGTCAATGAAGCGGTTGCCATCCACGTCATAAAGATACGGGCCTGCGCCGCGCTCGATGAAGAGCGGCTGCCCGCCCACCGCCCGAAAGGCGCGCACCGGCGAGTTGACCCCGCCGGGGAAGATGTTCTGGGCCTGCTGGAAAAGTTGGATTGAGTTTTGGATGTTCATGATTTCACCTGTTGAATGTCATTGCGAGGAGGGCGTAGCCCGACAAAACAATCTGCTGTCGAGAAGAAAATTCTATTTAATGGGAGATTGCTCACCTGCCCTTGCGGGCGGTGCAAGGGTCGGGCTGTCGCCCTCGCAATGACACGAGGTTTAGGATTTTTTCAACAGCCACTTCGCCAGAATGAATGCAATCCGGGATGCCAATGCCGCGATAGCCATTCCCTGCCAGGGCCAGGCCAGGGTGATTGGCTAGCGCAGAGTCAATCTGGGCCAGTTTGGCAGGGTGCCCCAGGTTGTACTGCGGCATGGCATTTTCCCAGACAAAGACACGCGAAAGGATCGGATCAGCGCTGATGCCGAGGGTCAGTTTGAGTTCCTCACGGGCAAGATTGGTCAATGCCAATTCATCGCGGGGCATACCGTCATCCTGCCCGGCGCGCCCGACAAAGATGCGGATCAGGGCGTAGCCCTCCGGGGCGCGGTGCGGGAATTTGGTCGAGGTCCAGGTGCAGGCCAGGGCGCGGCGCCCTTCGCGGCGCGGGATAACGTATCCGTAACCGTCCAGGCTGCGGGGCACATCGCCCAGGTGATAGGCCAGGGAGACGGTGGCGGTCGAGGCGTAGTGAATGCTTTGCAAAACGGAAGCCAGCGCCGGGTCGAGCGTTTCGAGCAGCTTCCCACTGACAGGGGCGGGCGTGGCGAGGATAACGGAATCAGATTCGAGGCGTTCACCAGAGTCCAGTGTCACGTTCCAGGTTGAAGGTTGAAGACGGCACACAGATTCGACAGGCACGTTCAACCTTAAACATACACCGTTCAACCTTAAACTTTCAACCAGCGCCTCGGCCATTTCAGCCAGACCGCTGGTGGGGGTCAGAAAAGCCGAACGGGAACCGGGCGTGGAGGGTGCTTTTTTGCGCATCGCAAGCGCGCCGCGCGCCAGGGAGCCGTATTTGAGTTCAAGGTCGCGCAGATAGGGAAAGGTGCTGGCAAGGCTGAGTTGGTCGCCGTCGCCCGCGTAAATGCCAAACATGAGCGGTTCGATCAGGTTCTCATAGGCTTCGCGGCCCAGGCGGCGGCTGACGAATGCGCCCAGAGACTCGTCGCCATTGAGCGCTTTTGCGGGCCGGAGAAAATCTAACCCCATGCGGGCTTTGCCAAACCAAGAAACCAGGCGGGTTTTGAGAATCGATTGAACATTGGTGGGGATCATCATCGCCAGCCCGTCGGGCAGCGGCTGAAGACGGTTGCGGTGCAAAACGTATGTGTTTTTGGTTTTGGGGTTGGTGCCATGCAAACGGTCGGCGAGGCCGAGTTCGTTGCAGAGCGCCACGCCCCACGGCTTGCTGGCCAGGAAAGTGTCTGGCCCGCCTTCGATCACAAAACCATCCGTTCTTTCGGTGGCGATCTTGCCGCCCCAGCGCGAGTCGGATTCGAGCAGAGTGATCTGGGTTTCAGGGATTTGTTTTTGGGCGTAATACGCGGCAGAAAGGCCCGCAATGCCGCCGCCGATAACGATCAGTTTCATAGCCAGTTCTTTTCCTGTGCGGTTTGTTGGATGAGTTGCGCCAACCCGTCGATCATCTGCGGGGCGGTATTGAGCATTTCAATACGTTCCAACTGCACGCACAACGCCTCGGCCTGTTTTTTGAAAACAATATCCACATCGTATAGCACTTCGACATGCTCGCAGACGAATCCAATTGGGACGAGCAGTATGTGCTTTTTGCCTTCAGCCGCGTAACGCGCGATGACTTCGCCCGCATCCGGGCCAAGCCAGGGTTCGTTAGAGATGGCCGCCGACTGGAAGGCAAAGCTATGCGGCTGGCTGCCGAGTCTTGTCATCAGAGCCGCAACAGTGGCGCGCAGTTCGTCCGGGTACGAGTCGTCCCACTCGCGGATGCGCTCTGGCAGGCTGTGGGCGGTAAAAATGACCGGAACCTCGGCGCGCGCTTCAGCGGGGAAACGCTCCAGCGCGGCGCGCACCCGCCCGGCCAGGGCATCGAGATAGCCGGGGAGCAGGTGCCAGCGCTCGATGGGGATAATTTCCAGCGCTTCGGCGGCTTCATCTACTTTTTTGTAATACGCGCCGATGCTCATGCGCGAGTACTGCGGGGCCATGACCAAACCGACGATTTTGTCCATTCCGAAGGCCCGCATTTCAGCCAGGCTGTCCTTGATGTACGGATGCCAGTGACGCATGCCCACAAAAACGCGAAATTTCTCACCATTCGCGTTCAGAGCGGCTTCGAGGGCTTCAGCCTGGGCGCGGGTTTGCTCCAGGATGGGCGAGCGCCCGCCAATCTCGCGATAACGTTCGCGGACTTCATGGATAATCTCAGGCGCAGTCGGTCTGAATCCGCGCACATCCAGCAGGTAGGGCTCGACTTCATCAAGGTTGTTTGGCCCGCCGTACGCCATCAGCAAAACGCCAATCATGCCATCACTCCTTCTGTTATGGAAAATTCATGGACCATATCCACCACGGCTTTAACATTTTCGACCGGAGTGTGCTGCAAAATGCCGTGCCCAAGGTTGAAAATGTGACCGGGGCGGCCGGCAGCGCGGCGCAAAATATCGTGAACGCGTTTTTTGATCTCGGGCAGCGGGGCAAACAACAGGGCCGGGTCGAGGTTGCCCTGGATGGCGACATCCTGCCCGACCAGGTCCCAACCCTCGTCGAGCGGAATGCGCCAATCGAGCCCGAGCACCGTCCCACCCGCGGCTTTCATCGCCGGCAACAGGGTTGTTGTCCCCGTCCCAAAATGGATGACCGGCACACCTGTTTCCTGTGCGGCCTGCAAAATGCGGCGTGAATAGGGCTGGACAAATTCGAGATAGTCTGCGGCGTTTAGCGCGCCAACCCACGAATCGAATACCTGCACAGCCTGCGCCCCGGCGCGGATCTGCGCCAACAGGTAATCGCTCAGCACGCCGGAGAGTTTTTCCATCAGCGCGTGCCAGGTCTGCGGATCGGAGTACATCATGGTTTTGGTTTTGAGAAACTCACGGGTCGAGCCACCCTCGATAATGTAGGAGGCCACCGTGAAGGGCGCGCCGCAGAAACCGATCAGCAGCGTTTATTTCAGCTCGCCGCGCAGGATGCGGATGGCATCCATCACATAGCCCAGGTCGGTATCCGGGTCGACCGGCCGCAGGTTCTTTACATCTTCCAACGTGCGGACGGGGTTGTGCAGCAGCGGCCCCTCGCCTTTGGCAAACTCCAGCCCTACCCCAAGCGGAATGGCCGGCAGCAGAATGTCGGCGAACAGGATGGCAGCATCCACACCCAGGGCTTTTACCGGCTGGAGGGTCACTTCGGCGGCCAACTCGGGCTGGTAGCAAATCTCGAGCAGGGAAAATTTCTCGCGGATGATGCGGTATTCGGGCATGTAGCGCCCGGCCTGACGCATGAACCAGACCGGGGTCACATCCACCGGCAGGCGGTTGGCAGCGCGTAAAAAGCGGCTGGTTATTTCCATAAGGCCAGGGTCTCCTCGGCAGGGTGATAAATGGCGGTATGCAGGGGCGTATCGCGCAAAGTGTAGCGGCGCCCTTCGGTGTCGCGCAGTTCATTGACCAGGTCGGAAAAGCGCGGCAGGTCGTCGGTTTCGTAGACAACCACGAATTCCTGGTTTTGCAGGCCGAACGAGTAGAGCAGCAATTGGCTGATATCTTCATACTGCTTGCCAATGCGAATATGCTCGTTCATCATGCCCTGGCGCGCTTCGCGGCTCATCAGATACCATTCAGTGGTTTTGCTGAACGGATAAATGATCAGATACGGCAGGCGGGTTTCGGCAAAGGGATCGATTTCCTGCTTCGAACGCGCTTTTGAATACTGGGATGGGCGGGTAAAGCCCCAGAGCGAATCCTTTATTTCGACGAGATGACGATACGGGGCGTTGGCCCGCGCAAATTTCTCAAAGAAAGCGGCCGCGTCCCCTTTTTCATCCGCAGTGATGGCAGACCAAATCAACAAATCCAGGCCGCTCTCGGTCGTCTGGTAGATGTCCACCATTTGGGATGATTGGTGCAGAGCCGAAAGCCAGTTTTGCTGAAATTCAGCGCGTTCCTGCTGGCCCAAAGCCCAATAAGCATCTTTGAAAGCCGCAAACGCAAAATGGCTGAGGGTGCGGTGGGTGATTTCTTCGCTATTTTCCATTTTCTAAGCCGCCTCGGGGAGATAAACACAGGCCGGGTCGGTCTCCAGGTAATCGCCGGTTACACCGTAGGCCCGTCCGCGCTGGCCGCCGCATACATCGCGATAGTCGCAGATGCCGCAGCGGCCTTTGAGTTTGGTCACATCGCGCAAATCTTTGAAGACCGGCGAGTTGCGGTAAACATCGACCACATCATCGAAGCGGGTATTGCCCGCCGTGACCGGCAAAAAGCCCGAGGGCTGGATGTCGCCAACATGCGAGATGAACAGGAAACCGTTGCCATCGTTGACGCCCCTGGTCGGGCGGTTCAGTCCATCAGCATACTGAAAACCCGCCCCCTGGAAAGTGACCGGCTTATCCGCGCCCTGTTCGGCGCGTTTGCGCTGGATGGCAACGCGGCGGTACATCGGCGCAGCCGTCGATTTGATGTCGAAAGGCGCATTTTGCGACAGGTCGTAGAGCCAGTTGAAAACCTGCTCGTGCTGTTCGGCGCTGATCATGCTCTCAACCTGGGCGCGCCCGGTCGGAACCAGAAAAAAGAGCGACCACTGCACGGCATTGACTTCTTTGATAAAAGAAACCATCTCCGGCAGGATGTCCACGTTGTGCCGGGCAACGGTGGTATTGACCTGCACGCTCACCCCGATGCTCTGCGCGCGCTGAAGAATTTCCATCGTGCGCTGCCAGGAGCCGGGAACCTGCCTGAAATTGTCGTGGATCTCGGCGCGCGGCGCGTCCAACGAGAGCGCAATCCGGCGAATACCCGCATCACGGACTTTTTCAAGCCGCTCAGTGGTTGGCAACGCCGTTGCGGTCGGCGTAAGCGAACAGCGCAATCCTTTTTGGGTGGCGTAGGCGATCAGCTCATGCAGATCCCGGCGCATCATCGGGTCGCCGCCGGTAAAGATCAGAATCGGATTGTTGCCAAAGTCGGCAATCCGATCAATCAGTTGCAAAGCTTCGTCCGTTTTGAGTTCGTTCGGGTCGGGTGTATGCAGCGCATCAGCCCGGCAGTGGACACAGGCATAAGCGCAGGCGCGGGTCACTTCCCAGGCGATCGTGAAAGGCGCCGGGCTGAAATCGGCCTGGACCATGTGCTGGTTGTGCAGGCTGCGCTCGGCAGCGGCGCGATCCGTTAGGTGGGCAGACATTGGCATGGGGTCTCCTTTGATGTTGCTAATTCCTATTTCAACCACTTCGCGGCTTCCACTGCATGGTAAGTGATGATCAAATCTGCCCCGGCGCGTTTCATGCCGGTCAGGGTTTCGAGAGTCACTTTGGCTTCATCGATCCAGCCGTTGGCGGCTGCAGCCTTGACCATGGCATATTCGCCACTGACGTTGTAGGCCGCTAGCGGCAGTTCGGGGAAGGCATCTTTGACCACCCGGATGACATCGAGATAGGCAAGCGCAGGCTTGACCATCAGCATATCCGCGCCTTCGTCCACATCCAATGCGGCTTCGCGCAGGGCTTCGCGCACGTTGCCAGGGTCCATCTGATGGCTCTTGCGGTCGCCAAACTTGGGTGCGCCTTCAGCGGCATCACGGAACGGACCGTAAAAGGCCGAGGCATACTTGACCGCATACGACAAGATCGGTGTATTTTCAAAACCGCGCTCATCCAGCGCGCCGCGGATGGCTGCCACCATGCCATCGATCATGCCCGATGGGGCAACGATGTCCGCGCCGCATTCAGCGTGCGAAACCGCCACCTTGCCAAGAATATCGAGGTTCGGGTCGTTCAAAACGTATCCATCCGATGGGCGCAAAACACCACAATGCCCATGGTCGGTATATTCACACAGACAGACATCCGTCACCACCACCATTTCGGGAATGTTCCGTTTAATCGCCCGGATCGCCTGTTGAACGATCCCGTCATCGGCAAAGTTCTCCAGCCCAATCGGATCTTTCTGAGCCGGGATGCCGAACAGAATCACGGACGGGATTCCCATGCTGAAAGCGGACTCCGCTTCGTGCACCGCTTCATCGACCGACAACTGGGCAACCCCCGGCATCGAGCGGATCTCCGTTCGCCCGGAGCCATGCCGCACGAACAACGGATAGATGAAATCGCGGGCATTCAGTTCCGTCTCGCGCACCATCGCGCGCAAGCCAGGAGATGTCCGCAAGCCCCCTGATTGGTAATGAGCGCCTGATGGATCTCCTGCAGCATGGCCTTGACCTCGCCCTTGATCAGCCCGTGGAACTGGACCGTTTCGCGGGTGGTCAGTTTGATGGTGTTGTTGGCGTAACGGGTCGCCAGATCATCCAGCACCAGGTATTGCACGGCGCTGATCTGCCCGGCCGGGATGTGCCAGCGGATCATGATCGAATGCACTTTTTGGCCGCCGCGCTGATCGCGGTCATGCTGCTGGTACATACCGTGCGCCTTGAGCAAAACAGCGTTGTCTTCCGTAAAGGGAATATCCTGCTGCAATTCTTCTTCGATCGTTCCGCGCAGGTAGCTGCTTTCATCCTTGATGCGCTCAACCTTGCTTAATTTTGTGTTGTCCATCTTCTTCTCCATGTAATCTGAAATAAAAAAAGCCAGGGACATTCCCGGCTTTTCGAAAAAAATACCGGTGAATGCACTTCCATCTGGTTATGGAGAGTGCTTCACCGGTTTGCAGGCTTGTATTTTAGAACTGACCTATACTCGGATGTGACGCATGGCAAGGCGTCGCACATCTCCCCAGATGCACATGGAACACATACATGTACACAAACATGCGATCAGGTACAAACTGGGGAGAGTAAAAGAATTCATTGTGTCTGGGCCTCTTTAATTTCGACGTATTATATCCACAATGTCGATTAATTCAATAGCAAGAGTGAGTGTCTATACAACACGGTGAGTGTGCAGTCAGAAAACAATACTCAGATAGGGAGCACAGTGTATCTTCGCAGGGAGGTCTGCAATAGATTTTGAATGGGTATATCGTACTGGGAAAACCTTGAAAAACTGACTGCTTCTTTTTCTGGTTCCCCAGAATTTTCCGTGAAGAGTGCCGCATTTTGGGTGTGAGCGTGCCGCAAACGCGCGCACGCTCACACCCAAAATGCGGGGTTTTACCACGGAGATTCCCAAAAAGCCATTCTTCTTGAGAACAAATCTCACAAAAAATAAGGATGAATGTTCATCTTGACTCTATTGTTAACCCCTACTAGAATGATATTAAGTTTTTCCTTAATATAGAGCCTAACCCAACACTTCCTTCCCTTTTGGATGGAAAACATCACAATTTCTAGGAGAATGCAATGAAACTGTACAAACGTTTATTTTTGCTTGGGGGATTACTGCTTGCTCTGGCCCTGGTCTTTGCCGCTTGCTCGGCGAACACCCCGCGGCCGACTCCCGTTATCGAAGAACCGACTGACGCCCCAACCGCAGCCCCCACCACTGCGCCAGTTGGTGAACCAGTCTTTGAGATCGTAACCCTTAACGAAACGCGCTCCTTCACCCTGGAAGAGCTAATGGCCCTGCCCGCCACCGAAGGCTATGGCGGCATCAAGAGCAGCACGGGCAAGATCACCCCACCGATCCTGTTCAAAGGTGTGGCGCTCAAAGATCTGGCAGAAATGGCCGGCATGGATGAGACCAACGGTCTGAACGTGGTCGCCGAAGACGGTTACAGCATTACCTTCTCGTATGACCAGATCATGAACGGCACTTTCATCGCTTACGATCCGATCAAGGGCGACGAACTCAAAAAACCGGTCGAATTAACCGCCATGGTGGCTTATGAAATCGATGGCAAAGCACTCGATCCGAAAGAGGATGGCATTCTGCGCCTGATCGTGATCAGCGACAAGCTCGACCAGGTCACGGATGGTCACTGGGCCGTCAAATGGGTCAATAAAATCGAGATCAAACCGCTGGTCATGGAATGGCAGCTAAAAGCCGTCGGCGGCATCGAAGATGCTTACGACCGCGGCACCATCGAATCGTGCTCGGCCCCGCAGTGCCACGGCGCAAGCTGGACCGACGACAAGGCCCAGGAATGGGTCGGTGTGCCGCTCTACGTGCTGGTCGGCGGCGTGGACGATGAAAACACCCACGAAGGCATCGCCGCCTACAACACTGACCTGGTTGAAGCCGGTTATACCGTCGATGTGATTTCCAGCGACGGCTACACCGTCACCTTCGATGCCAAGCGCCTGCTGCGCAACATGAACATCATCGTGGCGCACAAGGTCAACGAAAACCCGCTCGATGAGAAATATTTCCCGCTGCGCCTGGTCGGTTCTGACCTGCAAAAGAACGAAATGGCCGGGATGATTACCGAGATCAAGGTCAATGTTCCAGCCGTCGAAAGCGGCACGGTGGCCAATGTCCCCGCCGACCAGGCCACCTTGGCCGTAACCGGCCTGGTAGACAAGGAATTGACCCTGAACGAAGCCGCCCTGCGCGGCATGGAAGTGCTCAAAATCACCGCCGAACATCCCAAGAAGGGCACTGAGGATTATGAAGGCGTTTCGTTGAAAGCCCTGCTCGAACTGGCAGGCGTTCAAGAGGACGCGGCCACCCTGGTTGTCACCGCTGCCGATGGTTTCGTGGTTGAAATCGGCCTGGCCGATGTTTTGGCCTGCGAAAACTGCCTTTTCGGGTTCACCGAAACTGCTGAGAAGTTCAAACTCGTCCTGCCCGGCATGGAAAGCAATTTCTGGGCCAAGGATGTGGTCAGTATTGAAGTGAAGTGACCCCATCATGTCATTGCGAGGAGGCGCCCCTGGCAGCGCCCGCCATGGCAGGTAAGCCCAACGAAGCAATCCCCCATTTAATGGGCAAAGTCTTCCCCTGAGAACTCGCCGATTAATCGAAGATTGCTCACTGGCACTGAGCGCCAGAGAATGTGTCGCTCGCACAGTACGCTCACTCGCAATGACATTGAAAATCATGCCCAAACTCCTCTGCACCTTTCTCCTGCTCGCCCTCACGCTGGGACTCGCTTCCTGTAACGGCACGCCGGCTCCGGTGAATCCGAATCCGGTTGAGTCCCACAGGGATGCTTCGCAAAAAACGCCGCTGGTGGTGTTCGCCGCCGGGAGCTTGATCCAGCCCTTCGCCGCGCTCGAAAAAGCCTTCGAAGAAAAATATCCAAACATCGACGTTTTGCCCGAGTACCACGGCAGCATCCAGGTCATCAGGCATGCCACCGAGCTGCACGAGCCGATTGACATTGTCGCCACCGCCGATGCAGCCTTGATCCCGATGTTGATGTACGCCACGAACAACCCGGATACCGATACCGGCCAACCCTACGCCGACTGGTACATCCGCTATGCCAGCAACCACCTGGCGCTGGCCTACAACAAAGACAGCAAATACGCCGATGAAATCAACGCCGAAAACTGGGCTGAAATTTTATCCCGGCCAGATGTGCGCATCGGCATTGCCGACCCGCGTTTCGATGCTGCCGGGTATCGCGCCCTGATGGCTTTTGCCCTGGCCGAAGAACGCGCCAAACGCTACAACCTGTTTGCACCCATGTTCGATGGGCAGTTCAGTTACGGGCTGACAATTTTCCGCGACGACGATCTGACCACCATTACCGTGCCCGAAATCTTCGAAAGCAAAAGCGGCGCGCACGTTGTCCTGCGAGGGGCAAGCATCCAACTGATCGCCCTGCTGCAATCGGGCGACCTGGATTATGCCTTCGAGTACGAAAGCGTTATCGCCCAACACGGCCTGGGGTTGCTGCGCCTGCCCGATGAAGTAAATATGGGCGAGGCGGCCTTCGAGAACCTTTACAAGAGCGTGCAAGTCAACCTTGATTTTCGGCGTTTTGCCAGCGTCAAACCCGAGTTTCGCGGCGAACGCATCGGCTACGGCATAACGATCCCGTTGAGTGCGCCGCACCCGGGCGAAGCGGCATTGTTCATCGCCTTCCTGCTCTCACCCGAAGGTCGCGCCATCATGGATGAGAATCATCATCCACTCTTTGAAACCGCCCTGGCGGATGGCTTCGCCAACCTGCCGGAGAACCTGCAAGCCCTGACCGTTCCCCTCGCGGAGATGCCTTGACCCGTCCACAGGCCCCGTGGCTCGACCTGCTCTTTGCGGGGCTCGGCGGTTTGTTGCTGCTCTTTATCATTCTGCCGCTGATCAGCATTTTTCTCGATACCAGTGCCGCCGATTTTCTGTGGGCGCTGACCGACCCGGAAGTGCTGGGCTCGATCGGCCTGACTTTTGGCGCAGCCTCGATCGCCACCGCCCTGGCAGCGCTGACCGGCATTCCGCTGGCGTATTTGTTGGCGCGGCGTAAATTCCGCGGCAAGCGGCTGGTCGAGGCGCTGGTCAACCTGCCGGTGATCATTCCGCATACGGCGGCCGGGGTTGCCCTGTTGCTGGTCTTTGGCCGGCGCGGATTGCTCGGCAGCGGGCTGGAGCCGCTCGGGATCACCTTCACCGATAACCTGGGCGGCATTGTAGTTGGCATGTTGTTTGTCAGTCTGCCCTTCCTGGTTAACCTAAGCCGTGAATCTTTCGCGCTGGTCGATGATGAGTTGGAATGGGTTGCCCAAACTGACGGCGCAACGCCCTTCGATGCTTTCTGGCACATTACCCTGCCGTTGGCCTGGCGCGGAGTGATGGGCGGCGCACTGATGATGTGGGCGCGCGGCATCAGCGAGTTTGGCGCGGTGGTCATACTTTCCTACCACCCCAAGATCGTGCCGGTGCTGGTCTTCGAGCGTTTTCAGGGTTTCGGCCTGGATGCCGCCCAACCGGTCGCGGCCCTGCTGATCGCAATTTCTCTGGTTGTGTTTATCGTCCTGCGTCTGGCGTTGCTGCCAAGGCAGGAATAAGAATCACAGAATGAAAAGGAGAAGAACATGAAACTCAGCGCTCGCAATATCTTAAAAGGCGAAGTTGTGCAAATCGTCAAAGGTGCGGTCAATTCAGAAGTCACGATCGAACTGCCAGGCGGCGAAAAATTGGTTTCGATCATCACCAACACATCGGTTGAAAGCCTCGGCCTGGCCGAAGGCAAACAAGCCTACGCAGTCATCAAAGCCTCCAACATCATGATCGGCGTGGATTAGCCCATGAAACAGATCGCATTCTTTTTGCTGGCCCTGCTGCTCTTACTCTCTGCCTGTGCCGCACCGGCCACTGAAACAACCTCCCCACCCAAGACGCCACAGGAACTTCAGCCAACCCCAGGTTCGGACGCGCTGTTTGTGGTTATCAAACCAGACGGGAGCGAAGTGAGCTTTACCTGGGATGACCTGAAGAAACTGCCCCTGGCACAGATGGAAGCCGAAGGCAAAGTTGAAGAAGGCGTCAAACTGATGGATGTACTGAGCGCCGCTGGCGTGACCGAGTTCAGCGAGGTCAATCTCAGCGGTAGCAGCAACCCGGCCAGCCTGACCTGGGAACAGATCCAGGACGAAACCACGATCCTTGACTTCACCAACCACGGCACGGTCAAACTCTCCACCAACTACATCCCCAAGGCCAACTGGACGAAGGATGTAGCCAGGATTGAAGTCAAATAGATCACATCTCTGCTCCACTTTCTACTTTCTATGTTTAGAAAGTAGAAAGTGGACTTGCAAAAAGCCAAAACTTATCGAGAGAAAATCATGCGCTACTTAATCGGTATTGACGATACAGACAATCTCGAAACCCGTGGAACAGGGCATCGCGTGCGCCAGTTGGCCCAATTTTTAGAGGGGCTGGCCAGCCCGCTTGCCATTACCCGCCATCAACTGCTGGTCTCCCCTGAAATCCCGTTCACCTCGCACAACAGTTCGGCTTGCCTCACCGTCCAGGCCGACCCGGCCAACGAAGACCAGATCTGGAGCGCCAGCCGCGAGTTCCTGCTCAACGAAAGCGCTCCCGGCTCGGATGCCGGCTTATGCCTCGTCGATTGGGAGCGCGTCACGCCCTGCATGAGAGCCTTTGGAGTGCGCGCCAAACAGGTTGTGCTGACCAAACTCGAAGCCGAGCAAACCGCCATCCAGGACGGCATCCGCCTCGAAGGCCTGACCGGCACCGGCGGCGGAATCATCGGCGCGCTGGCGGCGGTCGGCCTGCACCACGCTGGCAACGACGGGCGCTTCCTTTGGCTGCCCGGGCTGCGCGACCTGAAAGGTCAATATCCTGTTTCTGAACTGTGCGCCCTGGGCCATATTGATGCGGTGAAAACCCTTGAAGGCCATGCGCTCCCCCCACACACCCTGGTCGATGTCGGAGAATGGGTACGCCCCATCCTGCGCGGCAGCCAGGCCATCCTATTTGTAGAGGAGAAAAACAATGAATGGTACATCCTCGCTAAAGACCAGATCAAAAGCATTTCCGATTGAACTGCCGGCCTGGCTCGAAGCCTTGCTGCTGGTCAGCGCCGGCGCAATGTCCGTCGTGCTGCACCAGGCTTTCCGCTGGCCGCTCAACCTGCCCGGTCATCACGGCATCGAATGGATAGCGCTCCTTTTGATGGGGCGCGCCTTCTCACGTCTCGGCCCGGCAGGCAGCCTGACCAGCCTGGGCGCTGTTGGCGCTGCCGCACTAACCGGCTGGATCGGGCGCGACCCTTTCATCTGGGTCATCTACTCGGTGCCCGGCCCGTTGGTAGACCTGGCCTTCCGCTCCCTGCCACGCCATGCCGACAAGGTCTGGTTCTTCATGCTGCTCGGCGGTCTGGCCCACACCACCAAACCACTCATCCGGCTGATTATCACGGTTGCTTCCGGCTGGTCGTTTGGCTCCTTCCGCTTTGGCGTCGCTTACCCTGTCGCGAGCCACTTTCTATATGGGTTGATTGGCGGCTTGTTCGGCGCGCTGCTTGTGCTGGGCATCCGTAAAATCTCAAAATCTTCAAGAAAAGGATAAGATATGAAATTCACCTCCCGCAACATCCTACTAACCCTGTTCCTGGTACTGGCTGTGGCGCTTTCCGCGTGCGCGCCCGCTGCCACCCCCGAGCCTGCTCCCGTTGAACCGACCGCTCCAGCCGCTGAAGCGCCGACTGCTGAAGTTCCCCCCGCCGACCCCGGAGCTTCTCTCGTCATCAGCGGCGCTGTCAGTGCCGAGTTCACCCTGATCAGCGCCGACACCGCCGGGCTGGAAGTGGTCAAACTGACCGCCGAGCATCCCAAAAACGGCCCGACAGAATATGAAGGCATACGCCTGAATGCCGCCCTTGAAAAAGCCGGCCTGGCCGAAGGCGCCAGCGCCATCGTGCTCACCGCCAGCGACGATTTTAGCGCCGAAGTAGCCCTGGCTGACGTGCAAGCCTGCGCCGACTGCCTGATCGGCATCGCCGATGGCAAGTTCAACATGGTTATGCCCAACCTTTCGAGCAAAGCCTGGGTCAAGGATGTCGTCAAAATCGAAGTGCTGGCTGCCGCGGCAGTTGTCCCGGCCGCCAACCCGACCCTGATCCTGGCCACCACCACCTCCACCCAGGATTCTGGTCTGCTCGACGTGCTGGTCCCGCTCTTTCAAGAGCAAACCGGCTACACCGTTCAAACTGTGGCGGTTGGAACCGGCGCGGCGCTCAAAATGGGTGAAGAAGGCAATGCCGATGTCCTGCTCGTCCACGCGCCCGCATCCGAAAAAACCCTGATGGAAGCCGGTTTCGGCAAGGACCGTTTCCTGGTTATGCATAACGACTTCATCATCGTTGGCCCGGCAGAAGACCCGGCCGGTATCAAAGGCGCCGGCCCGGCAGACGCTTTCCGAGCCATCTTCGAGAAAAGCGCCGCTTTTGTCTCGCGCGGTGACGATTCGGGCACGCACAAAATGGAACTGAGCTTCTGGAAAAAAGCCGAATTGGAACCCGCAGGTTTGGGCTGGTACATCGAATCGGGCCAGGGCATGGGCGCCACGCTGACGATTGCCTCGGAAAAACAAGCCTATACACTGACTGACCGAGCCACCTACCTGGCCAACAAAAACAATCTCGAACTGGAAATCATCGTCGAAGGCAACAAGACCCTGCTGAATGTCTACCATGTCATCACGGTCAACACCGAAAAATGGCCCAACGCCAATTACGAGGGCGCCCTGGCTTTCGCCAACTTCCTGATCGACCCGGAGATCCAGAAAATGATCGCAGAATTTGGCGTGGACCAATACGGCCAGCCGCTCTTCTTCCCGGACGCGGATAAGACGGATGCCGATTTAGGGCTAGAGTAAGCAGACCCAGGGTTTGGAATGCAACAAAGCGAATGCCCCGCTCGGAAATGAGCGAGGCATTCGCTTGAATCGTTTGAATCCGGCTTGAAACTCAGTCGAAACTGGCTGATGGTTCAAAAAAAAACCATAGCAGGATGGCGGAGGAAAGGTCCGCCATCCTGCTAAAATGCGCCGGATCCCCTCAACTCAGCTTTGCGGCTGCGAATTGTCACCGGTGCCCAAATTTATAAAATATTGCACAACATTGCCGTTACACACTTCTGTCTGTGGGCCTGCCAAAAAGTGTGTTCGGGAAGGCCGGGCTGGCAGGTAAGTAATCCAGCACCATATCTTTTGGGACAATTGTCCGCAGCCCCGATTCGCGAGCGCGTTTTTGATCGGCTTCTGTAACATCTATGGCCACACCGATAATCCACAAATCTGGATAAATTTTGAGCAGCGCCCGAGCCGTCTCAAATCCATCCATGCCCGGCATATCAATATCCAGAATCACTACATCGGGACGTGTGCGCGAACAGGCAAGTAAGGCTCCGGGACCATCCTGGACAGCATCAATGATTTCAACCCCCGGAAGCGTCGAAAAAGAGAGTTGCAAGGTGTTGCGCCACGGTAAATTATCGTCAACAATTAAAATTCGCATCTTTTTCGAGTCCAAAGCAACCTCACCACCAAGTCTTAATCTGCGAATCTCAATACAACCATAATTACTTGCACGGATACGTTTAACACTATTGTAAAACAGGCCTGTAAACTGACAAGTTGCCGCATGGTTTACCCCCCACGGTCAAATGGCTATAGCCACCGGAATGCAATCTATTTTTCGAGCAATCCCAAGCGCAAAGCGGATGCCACCGCCTCGGTACGGCTCTGAACATTCAGTTTTGATAAAATATTGCTGATATATTGTTTTACTGTGGATGTCTGCAGATCCAGTGTGGCGGCAATCTGTTTATTGGTCAGCCCCTGAACCAAGAGTTTGAGAACATCTTTTTCGCGTTCGCTCAGATCGGATTTAACAAAGTCAGGCGAGGCCTGATTCGTCCCGCTGACCATGCGCAGCATCACTTCCGAAGCTTTAGGATCCAAAATTGTCCGCCCTCGATGCGTTTGACGAATGGCATCCGCAAGTTCATCCACGCTGATATTTTTATACAGAAAACCACGCGCGCCGGCATGCAGCGCCGCCTCGATTAACGCTTCTTCCCCAAAAGATGTTAGCGCAATAATTGCAGCTTCAGAGTCTAATTGACGCATCATGCGGATAATCTGTGCGCCATCAATGTCGGGCAAAACCATATCCATCAAGACCACATCTGGAGAGTGCTGCGCATACAAGTCCAGCGCCTCCTGGGCGTTCCCAGCTTCACCAACCAGTAAGAGATCATCGAACCCCGAGACAAACAAGGCTAATCCTTTGCGAACCATCGGGTGATCATCTACAATTAAAACCTTGATAGGCTGCTGTGTCATTTGGTAATCTCCTTTGCTCCCTGCCATAAACAGGTAACGCGCGTTCCCTTCCCTGCCTGGGTGATAATCTCCAGAACGGCGCCAATACCGGCAGCACGTTCGCGCATAATCTCCAGCCCCATTTTTGTACCCTTGTTTGTATCAATTTGCAACCCGATACCATCATCCTTGACAGCCAGAAACATGGAACCGGGATCACTGATCAACTGAATATAAATATTTTTACTACGCGAATGTTTGACGATATTATTCAGGGCTTCCTGGGCGATGCGATAAAAAGCGATTTTCACATCAACAGGTTGAGCGTGTCTGACCTTAACATCAAGTTGGATACTGGCCTCGATACGGGCGCTGGCGGCATCAACCAGGTGAGCTATCAAGGTGGATAAATCTGCGTTTACCAGGCCTTCGGGCCGCAGTTCAAGCAACAAGATACGCATTTCTCCCAGTGCGCTTTTGACAAGCCCGTCAAAATGAGAGATACGCGCCCATAACGTTTCTGAAGGAAGACTTTCCTTCTGGCGCAAAAGCATTTCGGATGTCAGGCGGGCAGAAAAAAGGGTCTGGCTAACCGCATCATGCAAGTCGCGCGCCAGTCGCTGACGTTCTTCCAAGGCAACCCGCTTACTTTCATCATCTTGCAATCGTTTTAGTTCGCTCACATCGCGCAGGACGATCAACTTTGCCACCAAAACATGCTGCTCTACGAAAATATTCGTCACCACTATATCGTAAAAGCGATCAACCCCATCAATAAAAAATGGCAAGACCCCTTGAAATTCACCTTGCAACACTCTTTGAGCAAGCTCGCGCCGTTCAGGGTTCGTAATAAAGCTCAAGACATCCTTGCCCAACATCTCTTCAACAGACTGGTCTGTCAATTTCATGGCCGCCGGGTTTGCGTCCAATACCACGTTGTTTGTGTCTACAACAAAGAATCCATCAGCAATGTAACGGGTCAGCGTTTCACGCGCAATTGGCAGGATATCGAACAAATCGAGATACCAAACTCCAAGGATCAGGAATAAATTCATCAGGCCAAAGCCAATGGGTAAAGTCAGTAATCCTGGCGCAATATAAACCCCAAAAGTATCAAAAATAATCGAAATGGTGATAAAGAATACAGTGCCAATAACCAAAACACCTCGCCATCGGGGTAATTTGCGTGTCCGGCCAATCCATGCCAAAAGCAAATAGACCAGCCCAAAGCTGATAACACTTGAGTAAATGGCGAAAACAACAAACCACCAACCGGGCCGCCAATCAACGCGGATGTAATACCCAACCCACTGCATGTTGTAAGATGAAAAAAGCCAGTGATGCAGATCATTGGTAAGACTGATTACCAATGTCAGCGCGGGGATGCTAAAAACCAGCCAGTTTAATTTATTATTTTTTCCATCCAAAAACTTGTAAACAAACAAGAAACCAGCAGGGGCAATAAAAGAGTTAAAAATCAAACGGATATTCCCATGCCAAAGCTGGGCGCTCTGGGCATCGGGGCTAATCATGGAAACCAATAAAGACAGGTTGATTCCCAGGGATGTAACGCCCAAACCAAACAAGGCTTTCGCCGTGGTATTGTTTTTGTACTTAAAAAGCAGAATGAGAAGCAAGCCGGAAAGGATTCCGGAAGCAAACAGAAAGCTGGCGTAGGTTGAGTAAATTGTAAGCATTGTAATGTTCTCAAGATGACATTATTTCGCAAGGATTCTGGGTTCCCTTTGATTTTAGCGTAAAAACACCCGATCGCAGAGCATTTTCAAGAGAATAGTTGAATTTCGAGCAGGCTTCTTGACAATAAACACCGCCACCTTGCTCAAGATGGCGGCCATATCATAGGGATCAGCGTTCCACAGAATCGGTTAGTTGACGTCAGAAAAAATTATTGAGTGGCAGATTGGGCCTTTTTGTAAGCCACAAAAAAAACGGTAAACGACAATGAGTATTACATAAACAGCTTTGAATAAGCCTGGCGCCCCGGCTTAAGCGACAGCCAGAACAAGGCTGTCATCAAAACTGCCGAGGTCAGGCACCAGGCGCAGGTAGCGCCGATGACAAAGGGTTCGAGAAAAGTCAGGTAAATGGAAAAGAGCAGGCCAAAAGCAGTCATTCCCAACATGAGCAGGTCGGCATACAGAGAAAGCAGCGAGCGATTCAAGCGGCCAACCAGCCAGGTGCCAACAATAGCGACATAGCCGAGCAACCCGAGTACCCCAATCGGCAGAATGCCGAATAGGCGCGCATATTCGCTCTGCTGGACAGTGTTACAGTCGCCGACCGGGCCGCAGACTGCCGTTACCTGGGCGGTTTCGACATAGGCCAGGTAACCCGCAACAACGAACCCAACCAACGACAAAAACGGAATCAGCCATAACTGCCAGGTGGATGAGAACTCAACTTCAAGGCGCGAAAACCTTATCGGCGCACTAAACGCCACGCCCAGCATCACAACCAAAAGCAGTATTGATAGCCCATTTCCCAGCGGGTCGCGGGCCACGCGATCCCAGACAGTACTATTGTCCTGCCTATCCAGTCCAAAGTTAGTCTCTGAGCTGGAGGCCGACGAACTTTCATCTGGCAAACTATCTGCCGCGGCTTGTTCCGGGGCTGGCCTGGGGGCTTGCTCGGCAGCTGATGCAGAAATCTCTTCGCGCAAACCTGGGAGATCGGGATAATCCACCCCGCCCTGGGCAAGGTAAGATTCGATCAGCGCTGGAAATCTTTCAGGGATGTCGGCAGAGCCGATCAGGTACTCATCGCCAATCACCAGAAAGGGCACGCCGGCCGATTGCAGGTTGAATTTTTGTACGGCTGCCTGGAAATATACCCCCCCCTGCGGCTGGCTTACATCTATGCCGATTATTTCCAGTTGGGTACCGTACTTTTCCATAAGCGGCGGCAGGATTTCTTCGATGACATAGTGACAATGACCGCATTGTGGGGAATAAAACAATACGGCGCGGACAACAGGCTGGGGTGTTTGGGGATTGACCAGCCAGAGTGAAAGGCTCAAAATGGACAAAAACAGCCAGTTCAAAATTTACTCCTTACTCCTGGTCTCGTACCAGCCTGTACGCGCATCAAGATGCAGGTCGAAATCGGGGACGTAGGGCTTGATGTCGATCAGCGGGGTTTTGTCGAGCACATCCACGCCCTCGATTTCGAGCAGCGCGCCGTCCCGTTTGAGCAGGCGCACGATCGAGAGGCCCAGCGGGTTAGGACGGTAGGGGTAGCGGGTGGCAAAAATTCCGTGGGTACGGTCATCAAGAAACGGTTGGACGCAGAGCGAATAGCCATCAGAACGGTCAAAGATGTAGAGCAGGATCAGATACGAGAAGCCCTCCAGCCCATCCATTCCATCCATGAATTCCGGGAATACTTCGACCGTTCCGAGGGCCTGCGAGCGAGTGGGCTGGATGGGGGTTTGCTTTTTGTCGGTGTAAGGCGAGTGGATGACGCCGATTGGGTGCAGAGTAAAACCAGGTTGATTAGTCGCCAATGACGCATTCTCCCTTGCCTAAAATTTGAATCCCTAAATCTTCCATGGTCTGGATTGTTGCATGAACTGGGCAATGCTCGGCCACTTTCTGGATGGCATTGATGCGCTGTCCACACTCGGCATTGGGCAGCTTGACGACCGCTTTCAGATTAACCAATCGGGTCGGATCGGCGACTTTCTCAAAGTTGATGTCTACCGTCATGCCCGAAGCATCCATGCCGACGCGTTCGGCATATTGAGCAACAAAAGCGCCGATGCAGCTTCCGAGCGAAGCAATGAAAATTTGTGGCGGCTGGGGACCGCGGTCTGAACCACCCATTTCGGTTGGAACGTCGATCGTCAACGTGTGTTTGCCCATGACGGTTTCGAAAAGCATATTGCCTTTGTAGTGCGTGGTGATGGTTGCCATGATATTAAAAATCTCCTTATGATTTGTGGATACGATTTTCGCAGGCGTTTTTTGCGTCTGGAATTTATAAATATTTGGAATCTAAGCGCGGCTGCGCATCATCAAGGAATCCAGGTCTTCATCGAGGGACTGCAAATCTTCTTCGTGTTCAACTTCGTCTTGAAGAATGGTCAGCACGATGTTATAGGTTACCGGGTCTGCATCCCTGACAATTTTTAGCAGATTTTGGTAGACATCAATGGCGCACTGCTCGCCTTTAATGTTTTGCGTGAGGATCGCTTTGACAAATGCATCGGTTGGGGCACCATAGCCGCAGTGCGTATTTGTCAGCCACTTATCGGGGCTGATCAGCGGTGTGCCGCCCAACTGGATGATGCGCATGGCCAGCATATCGGCATGGGCCAATTCCTCGGTGGCGTGTAAGAGCAGTTCGGCTGCAACGGCATCTTTCATGGGGCCTTTGACAATTTTGGCCCCCAGCCAGTATTGGTAATAAGCCAGCCATTCATCTGCGAAGGCCTTATTGAGCATACCCAACAATTCATCGATATCCATTCCAACGATTTGACGACCTTTGGTACCCATAGCACACTCCTTTTGTGAATAGAATTTATAAAATCTTCTTGTGATGACCCTCAGCGATATCAATCATCGCATCACGAAGGGTCATCACAGCAAGTTCTGCGCAGTGCAAGTGATCATCCGGGAGTCCATCCAGGGCTTCGAGTAATTCTTCAGAAGTGATTTGCCCAGCTTCTTCCAGGGTTTTAGAACATGCCATTTTTGTGATCATTGTTCCACAAGCTTGTGTTGCGCCGCAGCCATCTGCTAGAAATTTTGCATCCAGAATCCTGTTATTGATTAGCTTGAGATGGATCTGCATCCTATCTCCACAACTTCCCAGGAAATATCCCTGAGAATCAGGATTCTCCAGCACACCCACATTTTCCTTGCTTCTGACAAGATAAATTACCGTGTCAGAAAATGCTTGTGCTTTATGATTGCCCGGTGAACTTGAAACGGGGATATGCGGGGATGCTTCTTGATGGACTTCTTGTGTGCCCTTATCAGTCAGTTCGTTGCTATGGTTTTGGCTCTGTTCAGAAGCCTGTTTTTGTTCAATCGCTGCAAGCGATCTGAGAAAGGCATCAATGAGATCAGCGTACTCATCAAAACCCACATCCTCAATTCTTCCCGAATCGCATAATCTTGATATTTCCGGGTTAAACGGAATATGAGCCAAAATCAGGGAGTTGGCGGTATTCGCCACCGTTTGTGTGTGATGTTGCGCAAAGATTGACTGCGTTTCCCCGCTGACCGGGTTCAGAAAATAAGACATATTTTCGACGATGCCGATGATGGGCAAACCCGTTCCTTGAACCGTAAATACGGCCTTATTATTGATCTTTGTGGATACCTGTTGTGGCGTAGATACGATAACAGCGCCCGTAAATGGTATTGACTGAATAATTGCAACAGATGTCTCAGAAATAGCAGTTGGCATATCTATCAATAAATAATCCAGCTCTCCCCACTCTACTTCCTGCCAAAGCTCCTTGATAACGTTGCTAACCAGTGCCTCTTTCCAAATCATTGGTTGGTCGTCATTGTCAAAAAGCAAGTTTGTTGAAATAATTTTAATTCCCGAACGACTCTCGAATGGTAGAAAACTATATTGTCCGGTCTTTACCCGTCCGTGTAGCCCAAACAACATTGGGATGCTTGAGCCTGTAAAATCTGCGTCCAGAATTCCGACCTTGTAACCGGCTGTGACTAACCCGTTTGCGAGAAGGCCGGTAACCAGGGATTTGCCCACTCCGCCTTTCCCGCTCATTACTGCCACCACATTTTTGATCGTATTTTGATTTACATTTCTAACTTCCGCGTTCATTTCGTCAATCCTTTGAGGCGCATGTCAGGCAAATTATCCATTTCTTCAGTGTAGTGTGCTTGCGCCATGCTCCAAAAACGTTGACCGCGCCGGGTAATCACCTGAACACGCCCGGTGGAACGCAAACTTTCCAGGGTTTGTGCGCCCTTGCCTGGCAGCCACTTTTCGAGGGCGGCCAGCAAGTTGCTTTCACACATCGGATGGCGCGTCAGGATGGAGAGCAGGGCTTCGACGGCGCTGCGTTCCGATGACAGGTCAAAGGTCCCGCTGATTTCTATAACCAGCCGGGCGCGTTTACCCAAAATGAGTTGGGCGCGTTGCAGGGTGACTTCATCGGGTGGCTCAACCCAGGGTTCGACAGGTGGACGGGTGGGCAGCAGCAGGTGAATCTCGTCGGCGCGGATGTATTCCAGTGCGGCGGCCAGGGCTTGCAAGTCGCGCTCACCATCGTTCAGGCCTTTGATGAGCATAACTTCAACCCATAACTGTCCGTGGTACTCGGCGCGAAAATCGCGCAAGCCGCTGATGAGCATATCCAGGGTCAGCGAGTGATGCGGACGGTTGATTTTGCGATACAGGCGTTCGCTTGCGGTGTCCAGACTGGGCAGGACGGCGTCGGCAGCTTGTAGTTCGCGGCGCACTTCAGGCAGATGTAGCAGTGAGCCGTTAGTGATAACCGCAACCGGGATTTCGGTTTCCTGTTTGACTGCGTTGATCAGCCAGCCAAGTTCACTGTGCAGGCAGGTTTCGCCGGAGCCGACAAAGGTGATCCAGTCAATTTCGCCAGGATCATGTCTATCCAGAACTTCCTGGACTTGCTCCAGGATTTCGGTGCGAGGAACATACTCGCGCCGTTCCAACGTGAAGGGTGAAGTGCGTCCCAACTGACAGTAGATACAGTTCCAGTTGCAGGTTTTAAATGGAACCGGGTCAATTCCCAGCGATTGTCCCAACCGCCGCGATGGAACAGGCCCAAAGACAGTTTTCATGGCGTTATGCTCAACCTTTCGAGGCGACAATCAGAACAGCGATCAAGATACCGGCCCCCAAAGAGACCAAGGTATATTTCTTGTTCTCTTTTTCAACCGCAGGAAGCAGGTGCGATGCGCCAACATAAACCAAGGCACCGGCAGAGATTGCCAAAAGTATGCCCAATGTGGCGTTGTCGATCTTGCTAATAAAAGGAAAAGAGACCAGCGTTCCCAAGGGGGTCGATACGGCCGCAGTCAGGAAAGCATATATGGCCGCTTTTTTATGTGAAAAACCGGCCCGCTTCAAAAGCAGGAAGGTAACAATCCCCTCCGGGAACTCGTGCAGAACCATGCCAACGGCCGCCAGTGCTCCGGTAAAGATGCTTACATTGAAAGTGACGGAATAGATGACCCCGTCAATAAAGGAATGCAGTCCAATGCCAAACATCGGGATGATTCCAATTGAGAGTTCGTTGCAATCACGGTCATTGCAAACGAAAGCGGTCAAAAAACGATTAAAAAGGTAAAGCCCCATGTAACCGACCAGCAGATAGATCGGCGCTGTCTTGCTCATTTCAAAGGATTTCGGGATGATGTGGAGGAATGAAACAGAGATCAGCACCCCAGCGGCAAAGCTCATAAAGTAGACAATATTTTGATTGCCCCATTTTTCATATTTGCTGATGATATAAATACCAATGGTCGTGACAAGACACGCCAGACTGCTAGCAAAAAGTACAAACCAGAATGTGCTTGTCAACATAGGAATGCCCAGTTTTATCTTTCTTGATACTCAATCATAGTTTTCGCGTGTTGCATTATCTGTCATTGTTGGGGCCAAAAGCGGTTGCCACTTCGCACCTTGCCAGGTTCCCAGGCTCGTGTGCAAATCCAGATATTTCTTTGGGATGGGGTGTGTACCAACAACCACCTGTACGCCATACCGTTTTTCAAGAAAATTCTTGAACATGTCGATATACGGGCAAGGCGGATAACCAACCAGCAGGCCTGTCGCTAGATGGACAACCTGTGCGCCATTTTTAACCATTTCTTCGCCGGTATATTCGACATTGCCGCCGGGGCAGCCATCACAGGTGGTGTAACCGACCAGTTCCACTTCGGTATCGGCATAAATGCTAAACGCGCCTTCCCGATTACGCAGTGCGCGCAGGCATTTCCCACCCGCACAGGTCCGGTAACGGTCGCAGATGATAATTCCGATCTTGGTTGTGCCGCTCATCGCTGCTCCTTATGTTCGGAATGCCGATCGATTAATTGTTCGAAAAGTCCACACAGAAATTTCGCGCCAGTGCAGTGAGCAGTCGTTAACGACTGCTCACTGATAACTTCTCACTGCTTACTGATTTACCCGTGCCCGTGCGCTACGCTTTCGTCACAGGGCGCGGCGGCTTTTAATTTGCCGCCCAAGTAATTTTCTAGCGATTGGCGCACGGTGCCAGTTGCGCCGGTGGCGGCTTTTATGCCGGCCTGCTCGAAAAACTCGATTGCGCGCCCGCCCATGCCGCCGCTCAAAATCACATCCGCTTTTTGTTGGTGAATAAAATCAGGAATCTGCCCCGGCTGGTGCGCTTCGGCAAACGGATTGGCAACGGCTTCAACGGCGCTCACTTCGCCATTTTCAACATCGACCAGCATAAAGAAGGGCGCGTGCCCAAAATGCTGGGCAACCAGGCTTTCGAGACCATTGTTGTTTTCTGCGGTAACTGCGATTTTCATGTTAATTCTCCTCGTTGATTAGCTTTTCCAAGTCTTCCGCCATCAAATAGCCTTCAATGGCGATTTCTTGTGATTTGACGCCGGGCACTTCGGCTACGGCTTTCTTGATATTTATCGCCAGCATGACAGCGATGGGACAAACGAATGATGACGGGCGGAAGGTATAACGCACCTTGCCCAGCGCATCGACCCACAGGTTTTCCACCAGGCGCATCCGCACCACATCGATGTTGGTTTCGGGGTCGATCACGGTCTTTAGCCGTTCCAGAATAGCGGTTTCAAGGTCGGTCATAGGGTATTAGATTCCAGGTGTCACGTTTCAGGATAATAATCGGGATACTCTTTCCCACACCTGGCGGATGGCGATGCTGGATGGGGCTTGCGGCTGGAAAGCTGTGACCGCTTCGCCCGCCACCATCGCGCTGGCTACCGTTAAATCAAACGGAATCCGCCCGACGGTTTCGATACTCTGCTGGTGGCAAAACGCTTCGATCTCATCTGCCCCGGCCGGGAAGATATCCGCTTTATTGATGACGACCAGCGCTCGCACGCCAAAATGCTTCAGCGTATCCAGCGCCCGATGCATATCATGTACGCCTGAAACGGTCGGCTCGGCCACCACCAGCGCTAGATCTGCCCCAGAAACCGCAGAAATGACCGGGCAGCCAATCCCCGGCGGCCCATCGACGATGACCAGCTCGCGGTTCTCATCCAGGGCTTGCAAGCGGGCGCGCTGCTTAACCAGCGTCACCAGCTTGCCGGAGTTTTCCTGTCCCGGCAGTAAATTGGCATGATAGAGCGGCCCATAGCGGCTTTCAGAGAAGTAAAACTGACCCGCAATTTGCTCGCGCATGCTGATACTTTCGGTGGGGCATTGATAAACACAGGCTGCGCAGCCATCACAGGCAATTGGGTCAACCACGTACAAACCGTCAGCGTAGTTAATCGCATCAAAACGGCAGACCGCCTGGCAGTCGCCACAGGAGGCGCAGGTTTCCTGGTCGATAACGGCTACCTTGCCGCCTTTGAAATCCTGCTGTTCGACCAAGGTCGGTTGCAGGACAAGTTCCAGATTGGCGGCATCCACATCGGCATCGGCCAGGATGACCTTGCCAGCCAGCGGGCCTTTGGCTGCAAGATGGGCAAAAGCCGCCGTGATGCTGGTTTTGCCCGTTCCGCCTTTGCCGCTGAGAATAACGAGTTGTTTCATGGGATAAAGGTTTCCAATTCCGGGTGTCTCAGCGCTTCGTCGCAGATTGGCCCCTGTTGTAAAAATCCCAATGCCAGCCCGCTGCCACGGACAACCAGCAAGCGCTCACCGGGCTGTATCGCCACTTCGGGCGGTAAATGAACCAATCCTTCGGATGTGACGATACCCTGAGCCAATCGGCGGGACAGGATAGGTGATGCAGCCAAAATCTCCTGTTTTCCCAACCCAAATCCGCCTGAACTCCGGCTGCTTTTCATGAAAAATACCACGTCACCCGGCCTAAAGCCATACTCAGCGTAGGCTTCAGGTGGCACGCAAACTTCATGACCTGGGCCAACCACCACCCAACCAAAAACCCATTTACCGCCTTTGACTAATTGTGGCATGATTTTTCCCTTCAGCTTTGCCGCGCCAGCATATCCGCAATTTGCATTAGGATATGCCGGAACTGGCGGGTATATTCCGGCTCTACCTGAATTAGCGTTTTCCCTTGCGCAATCCCTTCGGCGAAGCGCCGCTCCATCGGGATGCGCATCAAAACCGGTAGTCCGGTTTCGGCGCAGTAGGTTTCGACAGCGTTGTTGCCAATCCCATCGCGGTTAATAATGACCCCGGACGGGATACCCAGCTCACGGGTAATGCCAACCACCTGTTTCAGGTCATGCAGGCCGAAGGGTGTTGGTTCGGTAACAAGCAGGATAAAGTCTGAGCCGCGCATCGTCTCGACCACCGGACAGGAAGCGCCGGGAGGCGAATCCCGAATTTCGATGTCATTGCGAGGGGCGTTCTCCCCCGAAGCAACGTTGTTGCCAGGCAGATTGCTTCGCCGCCCTTCGACTTCGCTGAAGACCGCTCCGCTCAGGGCGGCTCGCAATGACATTGGCTTCCACTTTTTCAGTTCCCGAAGTATCGGCACGGCCATCGGCTCGCCGACATTCATCACACCCTGGGCAAAATCAATGCCTTCAGATGTAAAGCCGCCTTCGAGCACACCCATCACATCAAGCCGCTCACTGATCGCTTTTTCGGGGCAGATGAGCGTACAACTGCCACAGCCATGACAAAGCTCCGGAAAAATTAACGTTTTTTTGCCGATGACAGCAATCGCGTGGAACTCGCAGACTTCGGCGCAGCGTCCGCAGTGGGTGCAGAGCGCCTCGTCCACTACTGGTAGTTGAATACCAACTTCTTTGCGCGTTTCCAGCTTGGGAGCGAGAAAAAGCGCAGCGTTGGGCGCTTCCACATCACAATCGAGAAAGCGGACAGCATCGCCGGCCACCAGCGCCAGGCTGGTGGCGACAGTGGTTTTACCGGTTCCGCCTTTCCCGCTGGCAACGACGAGGCGCATTAGTGCTGGCCTCCGTGGTGGCCGGCGTGGGTGGCGGCTTCGGTCTTACTTAATTTCCCCGCATTGAACAGCTTCAATACATCGGCGGCAGAGAGCGTTTCGCCGGTTGGGGCGAGATACATCTCAATCCCGGCCGGCGACAGCGTATCAAAAGCATTCGGCCCATAAGCCCCGCTGATCACCGCCTGGGCGCCCAGTTTGGCAACAAATTGTGAAGCCTGGACACCCGCCCCGCCAGAAGTGGAAAGGGCCGGGTTCTCGTGAGCGGTCCATGCGCCGGTTTCGCTATCGACCAGGCAAAAGGCTGCGGCGCGCCCAAAGCGCGGGTCAAAGGGGGATTCGAGTTTATTGCCGCTAATAGATATTGCGATTTTCATGATGATTCCTTTTGTAGCAGGATGTGCGGCCCGTCCGAATTTAAAAATCGTTATCTCGTTCAGGATTGTGCGGGCGTTAGCCGCCCTTACCGTAATTTTGGCGGTTACTTGTTGTCATTCAAGCGTTCCGTCAGTTTTTGGATGGCGGCACCCAGTTCATTGAGTTGGGTTTGTATCCAGGAATTACCCTGGCCAGCATTGACACCCAGTCCGCGCCCGCGGCCACCGCCGCGCTGACCGCGTCCCAAGCCAAAGGGACGCCCTGCGCCACCTTGCCCAACGCAGTTACCCGCACCTCGCCCGCTGCGAGGCCCTTGTCCGTTCGGACCCGTTCCATTGTTGAATGGCATGATATTTCTCCTTTCTGCCATTGACTTCATTTGCCGCTTCTTACGGCATCATATGCCGCTTCAAGTGCTTCCAGTTCTCTGCGCCGTTGGCGCAAAGATTCAACCCACCCTGCCAGGGTTGTTTCGCCCAAGGGAGTAATCGTATACATGCGGCGCTGCGGGCCAAGGCTGTTTTCGTCCCACGAACTAACCACCAGTTCGGCAGTTTCCAGGTCGCGCAACGCGCGATAAAGGATGCTGATATCCATCTGATCGGCCTCGAAGCCGAACTCCCGCAGTCCGTCCATCAGGCTGTAACCGTAGCCTGGTTCGCGGTGCAGCAACACCAGCAGGCACGATTCGAGGAAAAACATTTTCCGTCTGCCGCCTCCGCGACCCTGACCAAATCCACGTCCACCGGGCATAAGCATCACATCCTTTCTTCTATAGCTTACTACGCTATAGACATTAAGTCAATAGAAAAAATCTAATAAATTGGTATTTTTGCACTAAAAATATCGATAATAACTAATATAATGGTTATAACAACCAATAAAATCCCATACTATAATGAAGCTACCAAGCCATCTTTCACCAAGGACAAAACCCTTTGCAACCATCAACCTTCAATAAGCGGATTTACACCCTACCTGCCTTCACAATTGCCATCCACGATATCCTGGATCATATTGATGATCTTCGCGCCGCCTCGCGCAGGAACCGCATCAACCGGGCCTTTGCCGAAAAAATTATGCTGACCGTGACACGCGTCAACGGCTGTCGTTATTGCAATTATGGGCACTCGCGCGCAGCCCTCGCAGCCGGCGTGAGCGAAACAGAGCTACAATATTTACTAAGCGGCGAGTTGGGCGCTTTCCCCGAACATGAAGCCGTTGCCCTGGCTTTTTCCCAGCACTATGCCGAGTCAAATTGCAGGCCCGGCCCCAGCGCCCAGGAACGTCTGCTCGCCTATTACGGGCCTGACACATCCCGCGATATCCTGGCCTACCTGCGCATGATCACCTTTGGCAACCTGTATGGCAATACCCTTGACGCCATCCTGAGCCGTCTGGTTGGCCAGCCTGCCGCTCAAAGCCGTTTTTTCGATGAAATCGGCGTCATTCTAGGCGTATTTGTGATTATGCCGTTTGACATAATCACACGCTTGATTTTTGGAAGGCAAAATGACGATCCTAAATGAGTTACTGGATTCAATTCAACACGACGCCCCCGTTCGCGAACTTCTGGTCGGAGCACACTGGACTTGCGTCTGCTCCCGCTATGGCGGCCTGGCCTCCACCCTGACGGGCAGCTACCCGCATGGTCACTTTTCCGTTCGAGATGTTGGCCGCCTGCACGAAAAATCAGCCCTTGAATTGGCGGAACTGGCCCGATCCGAAAACCCGCTCGAGGTCAGCATCGGAGTCGCAGCGATAAATTCCTTGCTGGGTATGGATGAAAACCAAAGCATGCCGATTAATGCGGGCCAGGTACTGGCCGAACGCGGACGCGGTAAAAATGTGGCCCTAATCGGTCATTTTCCCTTCATTCCCCAACTGCGCGAAGCAGCCTCCCAACTCTGGGTCATTGAACAGCACCCGGTCGCTGGCGAATACCCCGCCAGCGCCGCCGCCGATTTGCTGCCCCAGGCCGACGTAGTCGCTATCACAGGCATGACTCTACTCAATCACACGCTGGATGGTTTGCTGTCGCTCTGCCAGCCGGGTACAACGGTAATGATATTAGGGCCTAGTACGCCACTTTCGCCAATACTGTTTGAGCACGGCGCGACCATACTCTCTGGCGCGCGCGTTATCGACGAAATAGCAGCCCTGCGAACCATCGGACAGGGGGCGTCCTTTCGACAAGTACAAGGTGTAAGTTTGATGACTTTCGACAAACACGCGCTCATGAAATAATCCGCTTGCAAAACATCTTCTTTGCTGTACAGGCGGTAAGTTTTTGCGCCTGCCCCAAAATGCAAAGCACCCCGCCGATAACGGCGGGGTGCTTTGCATTGCCATATTTCAATTGTGCTAATAAGTAGTGCCCCCACGGGGATTCGAACCCCGGTCGTAGCCTTGAAAGGGCTGCGTCCTAGTCCACTAGACGATGGGGGCATTCCTTTTTGTCGAGCGGGCTGTATTCTATCACCCACTTTTGCAACGGTCAAGCATTTTCAATGCCTTTTTCAAAACTCACGGTTCATCGACACGATTGCTTTTGAGCGCAATTAAGTCAACGTGCTTGCGATTGAAGAGCATAGCCGGGCTGTCCACTTTCAGGGCCGGAATAAGGATGGCGGTCAGGAGCGTATCATAAATCGGCACAAATTCGCGAGAACTATCAGCGATAATAACAGAAAAATCAAAACGCCCAGACCATTCAATCGTACCGGTCAAATCATAGATCGATGTTGTGACACGGATTGGGTAGTCTGCCACACGCACATAACCGCCGCGCGCTATCGCCTGAGGCCCTAGATCTTCGCGCCGCGCCAGGCAAATGGCAAACAACTGAGCTTTCACCACCCGCACCGACTGGTAATGGTCAACCAATTTGGTTGGCATATGCAGGCGCGCCAGACGCGCATCATGAATTTCAACAAAAGAATTCATCGGGTCAGACAACAGGCCCATCAATCCGGTCGAGGGCACAGCAACTTTGCCAACAATGCGATAACTGGGTGTAAAAAAATCAGCAGAAATAAAGCGATTTGTGCCGGTAGGTTTATCCATGCTCATGGCTGCTCACTGTTCGGATGGCGGCGCAAGATGGCCAGTGCGGCGGCGCAGGCGCGGGCGAACCAGGCGCGGTTTACGCGCTGAATGCCCGGCATTCGGGCTAAGCAAGGTTGAAAGCCAGTTGACCGCCCGGCCATCGTACTCGCGTCTGCCGCAGACATCACAGATCCAGGCCGGGAAATTGGGCACAGTTACCAATTCATCGTCCAACCAGGTGAAATAAGTGATAAATTGCAAATTCATCAACCCGGCCTGACACTGGTGACAGGTAAAGGAAGGGGACCGCTTGGCTTGCAGTTCTTCGCTCATACGCCGGCCTCCTGCAAGATAGAAATTCCGGCACTGGCTCCCAGCCGATTGGCCCCGGCCTGAATCATCGCCAACGCATCGGCAAGGCTGCGTATCCCACCTGCCGCCTTGACCCCCACCTGCGCGCCGACAACGCGCCGCATCAACGAAACATCTTCGACCGTTGCTCCCGAGGGGCCGAAACCGGTCGAGGTTTTGACAAAATCGGCGCCGGCAGCTTTCGAGATCAGGCATCCGGCAATCTTCTCTCGCTGGTTGAGGTAACACATCTCAAGAATGACCTTGACATGTACCTCATGGGCATGGCTGGCCTCTACCACCGCCCTGACATCTTCATAAACCAATTCGAGCGCATCGGCCTTGAGCGCGCCAATATTGACGACCATATCGATCTCGGTCGCGCCCGCATCGATCGCCATTTTCGCCTCGACCGCTTTGAACGAGGGCAAATGCGCCCCGAGTGGGAAGGAAATTACCGAGCAAATTCCCACTTCGCTGCCACGCAAAACTCCAGCGGCCAGGGGGACATAGCCAGGATTAACACACACTGTCGCGAACTTGTGCTGACGGGCCTCCTGGCACAAGTTCATCACCTGTGAAGCAGTTGTCTCGGCTTTCAGGGCAGTATGGTCGATCCAACCGGCTAATTCAGCGCCAGAAGGCACAGCCAACGCCGGGGGTGCAGGCGGAAGTTCGCGCAGATAAGCTTCAGTTTGGGCAAGGATTTCTTTTAAGTCAATCATTGGCTCGCCTTTATTAAATCAACATGATCCAACATGCTCCAGCGTTCGAAGGGCCAGTACACCAGCACCGCCTTACCAACCACCTTGTCGGCTGGCAGCATCCCCCACGAGTGCGAATCTGAAGAATCGTTACGGTTATCGCCAAGCACAAAAAAATTATCCGATGGCACAAGCCATGAGCCGCTGTAATTCGGCACAGCCGCGATGTACGACTCTATCAATCCGACGCCATTAACGTAAACCACGCCGTTTTCGATCCGTACTTCATCGCCGGGCAAGCCAATTACACGCTTGATTAAATCCTGACGGGTCAGGTCAAAATGGAATACGACAATATCGCCGCGCTGCGGCTCCCCCAGACGATAGGCCAGGCGATTAACCAGTACAAAATTGCCATCTTCAAGGGTCGGCAACATGCTAAAACCATCTACACGCACTCGGGCTGTCAGAGCATTGATCACCAGAAAAAGCGCCGCCGAAAGAAGAACCGTCTCTAAAATATCGTATAAAAGTTGATACCAACCCGCCCGGCCCTCTTTTTCAGCTTCATTGCCGTTTTCTGATGCGGGCGCGAGTGTCTCTGTTGTAAACTCTTCCAAAACTGCCTCCGAATGATGCGCCGATTATACCGCATCCGCCATCAAACCCGCCCCCAGGCATAAAATGTTGGCACGAACAATACCCGCGAACCACCCAGGCGGGCCTGCGCATCCACGGTTCTCATTTTTTGGATGTCGTCATCCGGAATCATGCCCGTTAAATCGGCTTCGAGCACGGCCCATTCCATCTCCGTCTCATCGGCTGTCGGGGCGTTCCACCCGCCGCCAATGATGCCGTTTTCGACGGGCTGAATCCCGGCCCCGGCAAATGCACCTGCCAGCTCGCGCCCCATACGCGGGTTGACTCCCTGGCTGATCAATGCTGTGGTTTGCCACTCCCCAAGAGCCTGCAACACATCCGGGTAATCGATGCGGGCGGCATGGTCTGGCTCAGCCAGGGCCAGCACCGCCCCGCCAGGCCGGGTGACACGCGCCATTTCGCGCAGAATCTGCCCCGGCTTTTGCACCCAAAGCAACAGGTAATGACAAAATACCAGATCGAAACAGGCGTCCGGATATGGCAAATGCTCCCCGGCAGCATTAACGGCCAGCAAGCCAGGGGCATTACGGCGAGCCTGTCTGGCGGAATCCAGGCCGAGGTCCAGGCCGTGAGCCGATGCGCCGGCGGGCAGGTTGAGATGCTCCCATAGCGCACCTGTGCCGCAGCCGACTTCCAAAATTCGTTTGGTGGTATCCAACCCGGCGCGTTTAAACAAATAATCCCGCGTGTTTTGGGTCCAGCGGGCTTGTTGTTGGTAGCGCGCGTGCCAGTTCATGGCCTGATTATACGCCCACCTTCGGGCCAGTTGCGCACAAAATCTTCCTGTTGGGCTGTTTCCGGTGAACGAGGGTGAAGTGCGGATTTTGGTACTTTGCGCCACCACTCAGCAAGCTGGTTGAGAGCCTGCTGGCCATCCAGCCCCTGACGCACGAGGTAACAGCCAACCACGGTTCCGGTGCGCCCGATGCCGCCCTGACAATGCAGGTAAGTTTTGCGTCCTTGCTGGCAAGCCTGATCGAGTTGGTCAAGAGTGGCCTGCATTTGTTCGCGGCTGGGAAGGCCGTAATCGCCGATTGGAAAACGATGATAATGGACTTGCAAACCAAATTCGGCGGCTTCCTGTTTCAGGAGCGCTTCATAGGGGCTGGCGTCATCAGGGCTGGTCAGGTCGATAAAGGTGTCGAATCCTTTCCGAAGGAAGGCAGCGATGCGCTGGCGCGCACGCGCCGGGTCATCTTCAGATGTCGGGTATTCCCCGGCCAGGATTTGGCCGGGAATGACCCAGTAGGATTCTGGAATTGGTTTGTCAGCTTGCATGGATGGTTTAGAAATCATCCATCAAGGAGTCTGGGGATGGCGGGTACTGAGGCATGTCACGCCGAAATTCATAGGTGACAATCATTTCTTCGATGATCTTGGCCTGTTCGCTGGTAACTGTGCCAAATTGGAAGCCGATGTTATAGAAGGCAGGGTCTATATCGGGCTGACACCAGGCAACACGAGCATTGAGGTTGAGGTGGTCTGTGGAGAAGAGGGGCGGGTCAGGCAGGTCAAATCGCAGCAAAACAGCTGTGCCTTCAACCATCGGGTCGTCGCTGATAATCATTGCGCCCATCAGGTTCATGTCAGAAAGGTAGCCGAGAACTTTGCCAGTTTCGCGGTCAAAGACGCGCGAATAGACCATCAGATACTTGCGAGGGATTTTTCTGCGATCGTCCATTTTTTTCTCCATTCTTTGCAAGCCTTTTATACAAGTGTACCAAAAACTGGCTGGTTTTCAATTGCAAAAAGGATGGGATGTCGGCGAACGGGCGCGAAAAGCGGTGATTGACGCGCCGCCAACCCTTTGGTAAAATCATAACCCAAGAGCGTTGTACCCTTCGCTCTAATTTTTTGCCACGAAAGGGCTAGAAACATGAAAATCTTACTCATGAAAGATGTTTACAAACTTGGCCGCGCGGGCGACATTAAAAAAGTTGCCGACGGCTATGGCCGCAACTTCCTGCTGCCGCAGGGAATGGCTGTACTGGCCACACCCGGTGCTTTGCGCCAGGCCGACAGGGTCCGCGCAGATGCAACCAAGCGCCGCGCTGCGCTCAACCAGGAAATGAGTTCTGTCGCTGAAGTTTTGAACGGTGTTTCCCTGGCTTTCGCCGTCAAGGCTGGTGAGACCGGCAAGTTGTACGGTTCGATCACCAATCAGGATGTTGCAGACGCCATCAAAGAAAAAACCGGCATCGAAGTCAAACGCCAGCAGGTTGACCTGCAATCAGTGCGTGAACTGGGTGAATACACAGCGGTTATCCGTCTGACGATGGATCTTGTTCCTGAAGTTCAGGTTATTGCCTATCGCGAAGGTGAAGCCAATCCGCTTGAACAGCCCGCCGATGTAACCGAGAAAACGGCAGTCCCGGCTGCTGAACCTGTCGGTGACGTCGAAGATGTTGCAACAACGGAAGAAACCCCTGCCGAAGAAACCCCGGCTGAAGGCTAATTTTCCCGGCTTGTGCCAACACATCACCGATACAACCCGGCAAATGGGGGGCGTCGGTGATGTTTCTTTAAGAAGACCATGTCCACTCCAGGCGAAAAACTTCGCGCGGCGCGTGAAGCCCGCAAACTAAGCGTAAAACAAGCCGTTCAGGCGACCCGCATTCGTAGTTATTATATCGATGCGATGGAGACCGACGACCTGTCGATCATGCCGTCTGCCGTGCAGGCGCGCGGGTTTTTACGCGCCTATGCCGAATTTCTGGGCCTGGATATCGAAAAGCTATTCGAGCCGACAGAAACCCCTGCCACCCAAGCCCAGCCACAGCCGGAGCCTGAACCGGCAGCAGAAATAATTATAGAAAAAGAAGCGGAGCCAGAACCAGAACCGCTTGAGATTGCCGAAGTCGTGGAGCAGACTGAGGAGTCGCAACCTTCCGATGTTGTTTTTCACCAAATCGGCATTTCCCTGCGTCAGCGGCGCGAACTTCTCGGCCTGACACTGGAAGAAATCGAACGACACACGCGTGTGCGCCAGGCCAATTTATTGGTCATCGAGCAGGGAGATTTCGAGAGCTTGCCTTCCCCGGTTCAAGCACGCGGCATGTTGAATACCTACGCCAACTTTCTGGACATGAACGGGGATGCAATGCTGCTGCGCTTTGCCGAGGGGCTGCAAGCCCGCCGCGCCGAGCGTCAGGAGGTCTCACCCCCACCGCGCCGCCGTTGGGCTCTGCCACCATGGATACGCCGCCTGATCAGTGCGGATCTGGTTTTTGGCGCGTTGATCATCGTCAGCATCTCAACATTATTACTGTGGGGTGCATCGCGAATCATTACTGCGCAAGAAACAGAAGAAGACAACCAGGGGCCTTCGATCTCAGACGTCCTGCTCGCCAGCCCGGAGGCGCAGACAGAAACCCCTGAAAGCTTGCCGACCAGCATCGAGGCGCTGGGGACTTCCCTGCCTTCGCTTGACGAAGAACCCACCTTGGAACTCGAAGCAACCGCTCCCCTGCCCGGATCGATCCTGCAAGTGACTTTGCTGGTGCGTGAACGTGTTTTTTTACGCGTGATTGTTGATGGCGAAGTCAAGCAAGACGGGCGGGTTGCGCCAGGCGCGGCCCTAGTCTTCGACGGCCGCGAGCGCATCGAAGTGCTAACCGGCAACGGCAGCGCCATTCAGGTAATTTACAATCAATTCGATTTTGGGCAAATGGGTAATCCTGGCGAGGTTGTCAACCGCATTTACACGCTGGACGGTATCCAGACCCCAACACCAACTGTCAGCCCGACGCCAAGCAACACGCCGCGCATCCAACCCAGCGCGACACCTACCCTTACCAGTACCCCCACTTTAACGGAACTTCCTTAAACTCATGAATCGTAAAACCTTTCACCTTGTCTCACTCGGATGCGCCAAAAATACCGTTGACTCTGACTCAATGGCGCAGTTACTCAGTCACGATGGCTACAAAAGCGTCGAAAAAGCCTCCCAGGCCAGCATCCTGATCGTCAACACCTGCGGATTTATCGGTCCGGCCAAGGAAGAATCCTTCCAGGTCTTGCGAGAACTGGCGCGCGGCAAACGCCGTGACCAGCTTCTGATCGCCGCAGGATGCCTGACCCAGCGCTACGGTGTGGAAGTGGCCCAGAAGGTCCCCGGCATCGACGGTGTGCTCGGCACCCGGCGCTGGATGGACATTGTGCAAGTTGTCAAACAACTGCGCCAGACTCCGCACCCTGGCACACTCTACCACCTGCCCGAAGCCCCGACCGTTGGCCGCGACGAAGGCGACACGTTGCGCGTCTCGGTCGCCGGGACAAGCGCCTACCTGAAAGTGGCCGATGGCTGCCGCCGCCCGTGCGCTTTTTGCGCCATCCCGCTCATCAAAGGCACAGCAGTCAGCCGCCCGATTGAGAGTATCATCCACGAGGCCAAAGTCTTGCGCGATAACGGCGTGCGCGAGTTGATCCTGATTGCGCAGGACACCACCGACTACGGCCACGACCTGGGCTTAAAAGACGGGCTGGCCGTGCTGATCGAGCTATTGACCGATTCCGTGCCGGACATGGACTGGATCCGCATCATGTACGCTTATCCCGGCTACGTCACCGACCGTTTGATCGAGGTCATGGCCAGCCGCAAGCAGGTCTTGCCCTATCTGGACATCCCCTTGCAGCATGCCGACCCCAAGACACTCTACCGCATGAAGCGCCCGTCCAATATCGAGTGGGTTCACAAAACCCTCGACAAGATGCGGACCGCTTTCAACGACAAACCCCAGCGGCTGGCCATCCGCACCACGTTTATCGTCGGCTATCCCGGCGAAACGGACGAAGAGTACCAGGCGCTGTACGATTTCGTAGAACAGACCCGCTTCGACCGGGTCGGGACGTTCAAATTCTCCTTCGAGCCGGGTACAACATCCGAGCCACTCGGCGACCCGGTGCCTGCCGAGGTCAAGGAGCAGCGCTGGAACCGGTTGATGGAACTGCAACAGGGTATCTCCCTGCAAATCAATCAATCGTATGTCGGCAAAACCCTGGATGTGCTGGTCGAAGGCTACAATGACGGCATCTCGATCGGGCGTTCCTACCGCGATGCGCCCGAAATCGACGGCCTGGTGCTGGTCGAGGGCGAACTGCCGGTTGGCGAGATCGTCCCGATCCGCGTTACCGGGGCGATGGCCTACGATCTGACCGGCGTCCCCGCCGGGTTGAAAATCTTGTAATACATCCTGACAAACAAAAAATCGCCGTGCTTGGCTGTCAAAGCCAGACACGGCGATTTTTTGTCTATGAAAGCCGTTTGCGAGGGGACAGCAACTCGATCACCGCGGCAGGGATCGGCAGCGGCCGGCCGGTGCCGGTATCGACAAAGACCCAGTCGGTTTCGCCGCGCACCAGCAGGCTGGCGTCTGCCGTCCTGACGAATTCATACTTTCTGAGCGAACGCACCCGGCGCGCATCCTCAACCCAGGTGCGAATCTCGACTTCCTGCCCGGCAAAAGCTGGCCGCAAATACTCGACCTTATGTTCGCGCACCACCCAGGTGGCATTCTCTCCCTGGGCGGTCACGCCGCCCGCGCTGGCATAATGTTCCACGGCAATATCCTGCATCCACTGAACGTAGACAACATTGTTGACATGTCCATTCTCGTCAATGGCATTGGGTGGGATGATGATGGTTTTGGTGTAAATGGGCGAAGTGGGCATAGTGTTTCTATCTATGAGTCCTGTTTTGATTGTCATTTCGAACCGCGTAGCGGTGAGAAATCTTCTGCACGGCGGTTAAGATTTCTACCCTACGGGCACGATGTCGCTGTCACTCGAAATGACAAGCGATTACAAAGAGTTTACCTGGGATGAAATAAAATGACGAATTGGCAATCCGCCCTACGCGGTTAGCTCTTGCAAAAATTTTTCGCGGTTGGCCGAGCGGGCCGTTTTACCGCTGGACGTTTTCACGATCCATTTCGGCCCCACCAGGTGAACGTGGCGCAGGGCAATTGCCGAATTCTGACTGACATGCCGCCGCAGGGCATCGGCGATGTGCTGGCGCTCCATCTCATCGTCAGAATCGACCTCGGCCACGATGACCACTTCCTCGGTCCCGGCTTTTTCGTCCTCGATACCGAAGGCAACCGCCCGCCCGGCATGGATCCCCGGCACTTCGTAGGCCAGCGACTCGAGATCTTGCGGGTAAACGTTCTTGCCGCCGACGATGATCATATCCTTCTTGCGCCCCGAGACGAAAATCTCTCCGTCCAGGCTGTAGCCGTAGTCGCCGGTCAGGTACCAGCCGTCGCGCAGGGCCTTTTCGGTGGCATCGGGCCGGTTGTAATAAGCGGTCAACATGCAATCGCTTTGCAGGGCGATCTCGCCGATGACCCGGTCGGGCAGCTCTTTTCCTTTTTCGTCAAGGATGCGGATGCGGGTGTTGGGCAAGGCCCGTCCCGATGACATCATCTTCAGGACGGCTTTCCCCGCCAGCGGCTCACGCGCCACCCGTTGGTTGATATACGCTTCGCGATCGATCTCATCCACCTTTGGCAGCGTGCCGGGCGGGGTCTGGGTGACACCAAAAACATTCTCAGCCATGGCGTAACTGCAATTCAGGGTTTCCTCGTGCAAGCCATAGTTCTTGAACTTTTCATAAAACGCCTGGTGACTCTCCCATTTAACCGGCTCGGAACAATTGGTCAGTACGCGCAAGCCAGACAAGTCCACCCCCGCCATATCCCGCTCGCGGACCTTATGGGCGCAAAAGTTATAAGAAAAATTCGGCAGCCAGGCCAATGTGCCATGATATTTGCTGATCGATTGCATCAGCTTATACGGCGCGCGCACCCAATCAAATGGCGACATTAGCACCAGGGTATTGGCGCTCAGAACCGGCATCAGGAACCCGGCAATCAGCCCCATATCGTGATAAAGCGGCAGCCAGGAGACAACCACATCCATCTCGCGCAGATCAATCGACTGGCGATACGCCGCCAACTGGTTGAGCACGGCGCGGTGCGAGAGCGCGACTCCCTTTTGCAGGCCGGTCGTGCCGGATGAGTGCTGGAGCAAGACGATCTCTTCAGGGTCGCGAGTCAGGCTGGGAAGCTGGTCAAAATCCGGGGCTTCGTCTGCGCCGAGCTGGCTGGTCAGCAGGACGGTCCGCACCGATCCGCCGGGCGAGAGCGCAGCCCGCACTTCCGGCTCGAATTCGGGGGTTGAGACAATGGCCGCCGGTTGTGTGACCGAAAGCAAGGCCGAAAGATCGGCGCGGTAGCGTTCAGGGGAAAGTTTCTCGGTCAGAAAAGGCATGATCGAGGGGAGCGCGCCGTATAAGATCGCGCCCCAGAACGAAAAGACCAGGTCCGCGCCGTGTTGCAAAATCAGAATGACCACTTCACCAGGCCGAATGCCTGCACGCTGGTAGGCGCGGGCATAGCGGTAAGAACCGCTGACCAGATCGCGATATGAAATCAAAATATCATCCTGCCCGGCATGTTGGAGAACGATGGCAGTCTTTTCAGGGTTGCTGCGCAGATTTTGTTGTATCAGGTGAGGCAGAGTGGGCATGGGGGAAGTTGGAATGCAGAATTTAGAATGCAGATTGCAGAATGGTTACCGAATACTACCCTTCGACTTCGTACTTCGCTCACACCGTCCCGGCGTTCTTCGTGAGGGCTTGCAAACCGAATACTGAAAACTGGTCACTGCCTCGACTGGATCAGCGCGGCCAGTTGTTCGAGGCTGTCGAAAGTATCTGCGTTCAATTCCGTATCTTCGATGCGCACACCAAAGGTGTCTTCGATGAACAATCCCAGATCGACCAGGCTAAATGAATCAACCAGGCCATTCGAGATCAGTTTTTCATCGGCAGAGATGACCCGGTTGGGTTGCCTGAGAACTTCTTTGGCAATGTAAGCGGCAAGTTTTTGGATGATTTCGTCCATATAGTTTTATTTCCTGTTTGGGGATATTTATGGCAGAAAAAGCCGGATGGCTGCCACATCGGCGTGATTATACCTGCCAAATTTTATTTTTTTGGCGTAGGCGTTGGCGTGAAGATGCTTTCCATGCCGGGGGCGGGCGGTGGGTCGAGACTATAGCCGTATTCACCGCGAAAAGTGAAGAAGGTAATTTGGCCAGGGCGAATTTCCAGCTCCTGACGGCGACTCTTGCCATCGAAGACAACATAAACGTTGTAACGCCCGGCAGGCAGATCGCTGATGACAAAGTTTTCATTGTAATACGGGTCAGGGCGGATGGAATCCGGCCCGTAAGTGATAACCGTCCACTGGCGGCCGGTTTGCAGGGATTCGATCATGATCGATTTTCTCTTGAACAGCTCGCGGTTGGTATCCATCACGCGCCCCGCCAGCACACCCCAGCCCTGGGGCGGAGCGATCCACAACTCGGGGTTGCGGGTTTGGAAGTAGGAATTCTCACCGATGCGGACTTCAAAATGCAAGTGTGGGCCGGTGGTATAGCCGGTGTCGCCCACTTCGCCAAGGTATTGGCCGGTATCGACCCACTGGCCGATGGCCACATCCACCTGGCGCATGTGGGCGTAGATGGTGTAAAGGGTCTCGCCGTTATAACCAAAATCGTGGCGGATGGCAACGGCCTGGCCATAGGCATCCTTCTCGTTTTTCGGGTCGCCGCTAAACAGCCCCCAGCCCGCCCAAATCACGTTGCCGGAACCAGCCGACAGCACAGGCGTGCCCGGCTTGGCGGGGATATCGACGCCCGTGTGGGTGATGTCTTCAAAAAAGACACCGCCATAACGGTAATTGGCGAGCGGCCAGTTGACCTCGTCGGCGCCGATGGGACGGGAGAAGTAGAAATGGTCGAAAGTATTCAACGCCCAGGGGACAGGATAAAGTGGGGGTCTCCAGGCAGAAATTGGTTCGGCGCCGGGGGTCGGCAGATCGAAGCGCAGCGGCTCGGCGGAGGCAAGGGCTGGGGTAACGACGAGACAATCGAGGTTGGGGCAAAGCGGCGTCGGTTGGGGCGTGGCCGATAAAATGGGAACAAGCTGCGGGGAGTTTGATCCCAGTTCGAAAACAACTGGGGTAGGTTCAGCCTCGGAAGCGGAAGGCAAGCTGCAGGCCGAGAAAAGCACCAATAAAATTAATAACCAGCCCTTCGACTTCACTGCGTTCCGCTCAGGGCTTGAAAATGAATATTTTCTCATGGCTCGGGCGTGAAAGTTGGGCGCATGGTGGGAGTAAAAGACGGCGTAGGAGTGGGTGTTTTATAACGATAGCCGGTCGGGGTTGGGGTGAGGGTGCGTGTGGGCGGGATGACAATTGTCGGAGTGATCAGGATGTCTGGCGGGTAGAGTTCGAGCATGGCCTCGCGCCACGACAGGCTATCGGGAATGACAAATTCGTTAAAAAGCGCGCCTTTGAAGTAAGTGCGCCAGTTGGTCTGGGACGGGTGACGCTGCCAGCCATAGGCGCGCGCCAGGCGAGTGAAGTCGATCCAGTAGCCGGACGGGACGATCTCGTAGGGCTGGCCGCCTTGCTCGTAGGCGGTTGGGTTGAGGCTGTAGCGGGCATTCAAGTCCCAGGGGCGGGCGCGCAGAGGTTCACCCATTGAGCCGTCCTGGGCTTGCGGACGCAGGTAAATACGCCAGTAGGTTTGGCCGTTATAGTCTTCACGGATGGTGTGCATCCAGCCGGCGTTAAGCGGCAGGGGGTTGATCCCAAAGGCGCGGCCGGTGTAGAGCCACGAATCGCCGCGACCAGGATCGAGGGCTGCGGTCAGCGGGGTGTGGGCGTTTTCGAGGTTGGCGAGCACATCCCAACCGGTATCAAGGATGGCGCGCTGACGCAAAGCATTGAAAGACGGGACAACGCTCTGGTGCAGGAAAGGCTGCGGGGCAGTAACATCTCCCAGGCTTAGCAAGATGGCGCGATCTTCGGATGGAATCGGAGTTGTGAAGGGCGCTGTGGGAGTCAGGATTGCGCTACCCTGGAAGGTAACCGGCAGGCTGGCAATGGGCAGGCTGCGCCAGGCGATCCCATTGACCGGCCGTATAGAGACCGGCGGCTGGCTGGTGAAGCCGTCGAGCGTATAAGCCAAAAGATAATCTTGATTGGGTTCGCGAATCGCGGCCGCGATTTGGTCGCCAAACTGGTTCCAGGAAGGCAGACTGCCAGGGCCAACAAACCGGGACAGGGCCTGCGGATGGGCTGAATCCCAAACTTGAACAGAGGGTGAATCAGCCAGGCTGGCTGATTCCCAGGCCAGTAGCATGCCATCCGGCGACCAGGCCGGGTTTGTCTCCTGGCTGTTGGGACTGCGGCTGATATTCTGGAAACGGTTCTCGCCGGGAGTGTCAAGGTTGGCAACCCATATCTCAAAATCGCCGGAACGGTCGGAAGCAAAGGCTATCTGGCGTCCACTGGGTGACCAGGAGGGGCGCTGATCGGAGGCGGGGTCGTCCGTCAGGCGAACGGTCTCGCCGATGTTAACCGTTGAAGCGATGACAATATCGAGGTCGTCATCGATATAGGAGTCGAAGATGATCCACTGGCTGTCCGGCGACCAACGCGGGGATGAGTCGTAGGCCGGGGTGTCAGTCAGGCGGCTGACCTGTCCGCTGGCGAGGTCGAGCAGGTAAATATCCCAGTATTCGTTACGGTCGGAGGCAAAGGCCAGGGTGCGGCCATCCGGGCTGAGAGCCGGAGATTTGTCGTTCCAGGGGCCGTTGGTCAGGCGGATAGGAGCCAATGTACCGGGAGCATAAGCATACAGGCGGCTGTAACCGTTCTCGTCCAGGGCCAGGAAGAAGGTCGAAACCGCATCGGGAGGCAGAGGGGTGCGGGTTGGGGTCAGGGTCGGCGGAGCCGGGGTGAAGGTTTCCAGGATAACCGTTTCGGGCGTCGAGGAGGAAGCATCAGCCCCTTCGCTCCCTTCGACTCCACTCCCTTCGACTTCGCTCAGGGTAGGCGTCAGGTTGTTGGGTGACAAAAGTGTGATCCCGTTGCCCCAATATAGCCAGGCAAAGGCCGCTGAAACAAGTATTATTAAGAGAATAAGAAGAGAGCGTTTTTTAATATTCATAATGTGGGCTTTGATCTGTGTTCCCAACCGCTATTGCAGTTCATGGCATTATATACCCTAGTTTTCGGTTGGCGGGGATAACAAAATCATTGGATCGAATAGCCGAAAGGTACCGCTCATGCGCCAGAGAACATAATTGGCGCGTTCCTCCTCGGTTGTCTCAACGTGGTAATAAGCCATCGAGTCAAAAGTCTGCCCGGCCGGCCCCCAGCGGGTCTCGAAGTGCAGGTGCGGGCCGCCGGTGAAACCGGTCAGGCCGGTTTCGGCCAACGGGTCGCCGCAAGCAACTTCCTGTTGAAGGTTGAACGTGGCCAGGTTTTGGAGGTGGGCGTAAAGGACATACAGCGAATAGCCCGGCAGGATGGATTGGGATTCAACAACATGGGCGGGAATCTGCCCGTAGGGCGTTTCGACGAGAATGGCATTCCCATAAGGAGGCCGGTCAAGAATCAGAGCGGCAACGCGGCCATTGGCGGCGGAAAGAACGGGGGTGCCGGTAAAGAGTTCGCCGTCGCGGGTATAGTAGCCCAGGTCCAGGCCGTGATGAGCATCGTCTTTGTACGTTCCATCGTCCAGTTGACGCGGGGCCAGAAAAGGGTGGGTGATGATCTCGCCAATCGTCTCTAACGGCTGGACGGCCAGGGGAGAGCAAAGATAAATAATGTCAGGGGTTAGGTGCGAGGTGTCAGGGGTTTGGTGAGATGTGTCAGGGGTTTGGGATGGGGGTGCAAGCGGCAGGGGCGGCGGTTCAACCGTCAATGTGGCTGGCGGCGTTGCCGGAGCCGTTTGGCAGGATGCGAGCAGGAAAAGGAGCACAATCCCCCCGCAGTCTGCTCGCCGGGAAAACAGGCTTTGCATTACGCTACAACAAACTCCGACTTGGCCTGATCGGATTCGATCGTGATCAGGTTTTCCCGGTCGGTGGGGTTATCTGTGTTGGACGGGTAATACATGCGCGCGTGGAGTGAAAATTTTCCACGCTGCTGCCCGCCGCGAATGTGCATGGTAAAAACATTCTTGCGCTGTAACGGCTCGATGACGCTGGCCGTGGCGATTTCCTGTCCCTTTTGGCCGGTCAGAACAACTTCGATAAAGGGCCGCTTCTGGAACGGGGTCACCTCAACGTAGACACGCACACGCAATGGGCCATCATCGATCACAGGTTCTGCGCGCAGTTCGAGAAAACGCATCTCAGCAGGTGGGATGGGAACGTTTGCGCCGTCTTCAGAAAGTTCGGGGAAGAAGAATTCGAGATCATCGCTCATGGCAGGGATTATAAAGGATGAAAGTGGAAGGATGAAGGATGAAGAGAAGGCCGCCAAATCGGCAGCCTTCTGAACACTGGTTACTGGTTACTGGTTACTGCCCTTCGACTGCGCTGCTCTCCGCTCAGGGCCTGATTACTGAACTACCCGTTCTTGGTCTGGAATTCTTTCATAAACTGAACCAGAAATTCGATGTCCGAGAGTTCGACAGCGTTGTAGATCGAGGCGCGCAGACCGCCGACCGAGCGATGGCCCTTGAGACCGATCATGTTCAACTTCTTGGCTTCCTTGGCGAAGGTGTCTTCCAATTCTTCGTTAGGCAGGCGGAAAGTGACATTCATGCGCGAGCGGCTCGCGGCCTGGGCGTGTCCCTTGTAGAAGCCGCCGCTGGCGTCGATGGTCTTGTAGAGCAGTTCAGACTTGGCCAGGTTGCGGGCTTCGATGCCAGCCAGACCGCCCATTTTCTTGATCCACTTCATCACCAGGCCAACCATGTAGATCGAGAAGCAGGGCGGGGTGTTATAAAGCGATTTTTCAGTGGCCTGAACCTTGTAATCAAGCATGACAGGCATATTTTCGGGGACGCGTTCGAGCATGTCTTCACGCAGGATGCCGATCACGACACCGGCGGGGCCGACATTCTTTTGCGCGCCGGCATACAGGTAGGCGTATTTGCTGACATCGACCGGGCGGCTCATAAAGTCAGAGGATGTATCGCAGATCAGTTCCACGCCCGCAGGGGGGACGGGCTCCTTGAAAAATTCCACGCCGTGAATGGTTTCATTGGAGCAGTAGTACAGGTAGGCGGCCTTGGGGTCAAGATCGAGGCTTTCAGGAACAGTGGCATAGTTGCTGGCTTTCATATCCGCAGAAACATGAACCGCCCCCAGTTTTTGAGCTTCCTGCACGGCTTTCTTGCTCCAGGCGCCGGTCACGATGTAATCTGCCGAAACCCCGGCTGCGCGGAAGTTCATCGGAATCATCGAGAACTGCAAGCTGGCTCCGCCCTGCATAAACATCACCTTGTAATTGGCGGAGATGTTGAGCAGTTCGCGCATATCGGCCTCTGCTTCATTGATCATCGCTTCGAATTCCTTCGAGCGGTGGCTCATTTCAATGACAGACATACCCGTGCCTTTATAATCCAACAGTTCGGCCTGGGCTTGCTGCATGACTTCCAACGGCAGGCCCGCAGGACCGGCATTGAAGTTATGGGCGCGTTTTACAGTTTCGGACATGAGTTATAGTCTCCTTCAAAAGAAAATCTAATTGACATCGGCGAGGTTATCTTGTGAAACCCTGCACAAACTAACAGGTTACGCATTTCTTCATTTTATTATATCTATCTGCGCGGTCATTACCAAGTACATTTGGCATGTTTATCGGCTGATAGTTGTCCGTTGACAAAGCCTTTTGGGATTGTTAGAATGGTTTTTGTGAAAAAGAATATTATCCCTGCAACCATGAGCCAGCCGGCTTGCCCGGGGCTGGCTTTATTCTTAAGTAAGCCTACTCAAATCCCAACCAGGAGAAAATCATGAAGGTCTTAGTTTGCGACAAAACCGAAAAAGAATGCATCGAAGAGATGCGCGCTGCCGGCCTAACGGTGGATACCAACTTCGAGATCACGCCCGAAGACCTGATGACCACCCTGCCCGCTTACGATGTCGCCGTGGTGCGTTCCCGCACAAAGATCCGCCAGCCGTTGATCGACGTTTGCCCCGACCTGAAACTGATCGTGCGCGGCGGCGTCGGCCTGGACACCATCGACGTGGAATATGCGCGCGGCAAGGGTGTCACGGTCAAAAACACCCCGCTGGCCTCGTCCGACTCTGTGGCGGAACTGGCAATCGGCTATATGTTCATGATGGCCCGCTCGCTTTACAAGGCATCTGAAACCATGAAGGCCGAAAAATGGGAAAAGAAGGCCTTCAACGGCGATGAAATTGGCGGCAAGATTCTCGGCCTGATTGGGATTGGCAATATCGGCAAAGCCACCGCCCGCCGCGCAACCGCTCTGGGAATGAGCGTCGTGGCCTATGACCCGTATGTCACAACCTTTGAATATGGACAGCTTGTCGGTCTCGATGAACTGCTCGCCCAGGCCGATTACATCAGCCTGCACCTGCCCAAGACAAAAGAATCCGCCAATATGATCGGCGCGGAACAGTTCGCCAAGATGAAAGACGGCGTGCGCATCATCAACTGCGCCCGCGGCGGCATCATCAACGAAGATGCGCTCTACGAAGCCCTGACCAACGGCAAGGTTGCCGCCGCCGCGCTGGATGTCTTCGTCGAGGAACCGCCCACCGACTGGAAACTGCTCAAACTGGATAATGTTATCG
>JAKLPV010000115.1 GCA_022013685.1 Anaerolineae bacterium | reverse complement strand
TCATTGACCTGGCAAGTTGTCAAGAAACTCGTCTGTAATCCTGACCGACTTTACACCAACGGCTTTTTTGCCAAAGGCATCGCCAGTTTTGGCATATTGAGAATTGCTGCATAAAAGTTGACGAAACAGGCGTGCCTGTGGTATCATCAGCCCGCTAAAAAGCCAGCTTAATTGCTGGTTTCCCGTTTTCCAACAAGGAGATTCACATAGCCGAGCAAGAATTCCGAGTAAATGAAAGCATCCGTGTCCCGGAAGTCCGCGTGATTGACGGAGCAGGTGAAAACCTGGGTGTCATCCCGACTCGCCAGGCCATCCAGAACGCCCGCGAACAGGATTTGGACCTGGTAGAAGTATCGCCCAATGCCAATCCACCAGTCTGCCGGATCATGGATTTTGGCAAGTTCCTCTACGAGCGCGAAAAGAAGGATCGCGAAGCCAAAAAGGCCCAAGCCAAAATCGAAGTCAAAGAGATCCGCCTGCGCCCAAAGACCAATGAACACCATCGCGGCTTTAAAGTAGACGACGCCCGCCGCTGGCTGCTTCAGGGTCACAAAGTTCGCGTGACGGTCAAATTCCGCGGCCGCGAAATGGATTATCCCGAGATCGCCCTGGAAGACCTGCGCGAAATTGCCCAGTCACTCTCTGATGTTGGCGTAATCGAACAGTCACCCATGTTCGAGGGACGTACCATGCTGGTCGTAATGGGCCCCGCAAAAGTCAAAGCCAAGAAACCTGAAAAGGCTGAAGGCGGCGAAGAAACCCAGGACGAATCTGGCAACAGCTAGCGCAAAATTTTCACACCTTTGTCCACTGCTGCGGGAAAGGCAAACTGACCCGCAGTTATTTTTCTCGAAAGGAGCACTACACCATGCCTCACAAGGTTAAAACAGGCAAATACAAACTCAAGACCCACAAGGCGACATCCAAGCGTTTCCGCCTGACCGGTTCTGGCGTCTTGGTTCGCACCAAAGGCGGCAAGAGCCACCTGCGCCGCCGCACTTCCGATCGCAGCAAGGCCTTACTCGCTTCCATGTTGCCCGTAAAAGGTCGCAGCATTATCAAGCGCGTTCGTCGTCTCGTGCCCAATCTTAAGTAATATCGTATTCAATTTTTTATTTGCGTCTGCCGGGTGTACGCAACTGAAGTCGGAACAAATCCGCTTCGACGCCCGGGGGAATGCAGGAGGTTAAACAATGGCTCGTGTAAAAGGTGGCCCACAAGGCTATCGCCGTCATAAGAAAGTCCTGAAGTACACCAAAGGTCAACGTGGTTCCAGGCACTTGCTCTTCAAGCGCGCTAATGAAGCAATGCTCAAGAGCATGTGGTACGCCACCCGTGATCGCCGCGTGCGCAAACGCGACCTGCGCCGCCTGTGGATTGCCCGTATCAACGCCGCTGCGCGCCTGAACGGTATTTCCTACAGCCGCCTGGTTGCTGCCATGAAGAAAGCCAACATCTCGCTCAACCGCAAAATGCTGGCCGACCTGGCCGTGCGCAACCCGCAAGCCTTCGCCGCAGTTGTGGCTCAGGCAACCAAGTAAAACCAAACGAACAGAGAAACCCGGAAGGCTGATCAGCCTTCCGGGTTTTTGTTGTCCGAAGTTCCATTTGTTTCAAGTCCGTGATTCCGCTACAGAGTCCGTTGTCAAGTCCGTGATTCCGTTATAGAGTCCGTTGTCAAGTTTTATGGTAAATTAATAGCATGCCAAAGACCCTCTACCTCATCGATGGACACGCACTGGCCTATCGCACCTATTTTGCCCTGACGGGTTACTCACCCAGCGGCTCACGCTGGCAGACATCCAAGGGCGAACCGACCGCCGGAATTTACGGCTTCGCTACGGTGATGATGCGCCTGCTCGAACACGAAAAGCCTGATTACATCGCCGTTGCCTTCGACGTGGGCAAAACCTTCCGCGACGATATCTTTCCCGAATACAAGGGCACCCGCGCAAAAATGCCAGACGATCTGCGCCCGCAGATCGAGCGCATTCGCCAGTTGGTCGACGCCTTCAACATTCCGCGCCTTGAGATGGAAGGCTTCGAAGCCGACGACGTGCTCGGCACCATCGCCAAAGCAACCGCGGCGCAGGGCATCGGGGTCAAGATCATCACCGGCGACCGCGATCTGCTGCAACTGGTCGGCGATCACATCATCGTCAGCCTGCCGCAAAAAGGCAAAATGGGCGAATCGGAAGACTACATCACCGACGAACAGGTCAAGGCTTATTTTGGCGTCCCACCGCGCCTGGTGGTCGATTACAAGGCCCTGCTCGGCGATTCGTCCGACAACATCCCCGGCGTCAGGGGCATTGGTGAGAAAACCGCCCAGGCACTCTACGAAACCTTCGCCTCGCTCGATGATCTGTACGAGCACCTCGACCAGGTTCCACCCAAGGTGCGCGCCAAACTCGAAGAAGGCCGCCAGATGGCCTACATGAGCCGCGAACTGGCGACCATCCGCACCGATCTCGATATTCAGTTGGATTTGGAACAGGCCCGGCCGACGAACTTTGACCCCGTTATCGTGGAAAATTTCTTCCGCGAGTTGGAATTCCGCTCGCTCATCCCCAGGGTGGCCGGGATCGCCGGTAAAGCAGCGACTCCGACCTCCAGACCTGGTTCCGCCAAACCCGGTGGGCAGATGTCATTCTTCGAGACAACTCCCGCTTACCAATCTGCCCCGCCGCCTTCAACCGATACCGAAACCCGCATTGTCGACAGCGTCGAGAAGTTGTCCGCACTGGCAGTGGAATTGGAAAAAGCCAGGGAGATTTCCTTCGACACCGAAACCACCTCGACCGAGGAAATGCGCGCCGAAATCGTCGGCATCTCGCTGGCTGTCGAACCGGGAATCGGCTATTACATCCCGGTCGGTCACAGCTCGGGCGGCAACTTAAGCCTGGATGCGGTACTGGCCGCCCTTAAGAGTCCGCTCACCAATCCGAACATCCCAAAAATCGGACATAACATTAAATACGACGCCCTGGTACTGACGCGCTTTGGGCTGCCGGTTGCGCCGCTGGCTTTCGATACCATGCTGGCCGAATGGCTGCTCGACCCCGGCTCGCGCAACCTGGGGCTGAAGAACCTGTCGCTGGCGCGGCTGGGCATCGAGATGACCCACATCGAAGACCTGATCGGCAAGGGCAAAAACCAGCTTTCAATGGCCGATGTGCCGGTCGAGAATGCTGCGCCCTACGCCGCCGCCGACGCTGATATGACCCTGCGCCTGAAAAGCCTGCTGGAAGAAGAATTGCGGCAAGGTGGCCTAATGGATGTATTTCGGCAGGTTGAAATGCCGCTTGTGCCGGTGCTGGCGCAGATGGAAATGAACGGTATCCGGCTCGACCTGGACTTTTTCCATGCTTTTGCGAAAGAACTTAACGAGCGCATCACCAATATCGAAAAACGGATCTATGAAGCGGTGGGGACGCTTTTCAACATTAACTCGACCCAGCAGTTGTCGAAAATCCTGTTCGAGCGCCTGCGCCTGACGCCTCCCGGAAACTTTCGCAAGACGGCCAGCGGGCACTACTCGACCTCGGCGGATGTGCTCGAAGAACTGCGCGGCCAGCACGAAGTGGTTGATCTGGTGCTGGAACAGCGCGAATTGACCAAGCTTAAATCGACCTATGTCGATGCCCTGCCCGAAGCGGTTGACCCGGTCACGGGCCGGGTGCATACTTCCTTTAATCAGAGCGGTTCGGTCACGGGACGGCTTTCATCCTCGAACCCGAACTTGCAAAACATCCCGACCCGAACCGACCTGGGACGGCGCGTTCGCAACGGCTTTATCGCCGAAGACGGCAATGTGCTGCTCTCGGTCGATTACTCACAAATCGAACTACGAATCGTGGCCCACATCTCCGGCGACGAAACCATGCTGGAGGCCTTCCGCCAGGGCCAGGACATCCACGCCGCGACTGCCGCCGCGATTTACAGCATCCCGCTTGAGCAGGTGGACAAAAGCCAGCGCCGCCACGCCAAAGCGATCAACTTTGGTCTGATCTACGGCATGTCGGCCTTTGGCCTGACGCGCTCAAGCGGGCTGACATTGGGAGAATCAGAAAACTTCGTCAAGGCCTATTTTGTGCAATTCCCGGGAGTCAAGAAATATCTTGACGAAACGCGCAAGCTGGCTACCGAACAGGGTTTTGTCGAGACACTTCTGGGTCGGCGGCGCTATTTCCCACTGCTGAAATCGCAGATCAACCACAATGTGCGCCAGCGCGAAGAGCGCGAGGCGATCAACGCCCCCATCCAGGGCACGGCAGCAGACATTATGAAAATCGCGATGCTCAAAGTAGGGCCAGCCCTGTCCAAAGCCGGCCTAAAAGGCCAAATGCTGCTGCAGGTTCACGATGAGATTGTGATAGAATGCCCCAAGCAAGAGTTACAAGAAACTGCCGAACTTGTCAAAACTGTGATGAGCGAGGCATATCCATTGAGCATTCCGCTCTCGACCGAAGCCCGTTCGGGCTATACCTGGGGCGAGATGAAAGTACTGGATTGAGGGTAAAAGATTATGGCCGGTCCTGACGACATTTTCCAACGCGCAATGAATGAGGGCCACTCAGCTGCCTGGGATCAGGCCTGGGAACATGCAGCCACTGCCTACAAAAAGGCTCTGGCGGAGAGTCCAGACAACGCCAAAGCCCTAGGCAGCCTGGGACTGGCCCTGTTCCAGCAGCAGAAATTCGATGAAGCGCTCAAGGTTTATATTCGCGCAGCACAGGTCAGCCCTGAAGATCCAACCCCCTTTGAAAAAATCGCGCTTATCCAGGAACGGCAGGGCAATCTTAAAGATGCCATCCAGGCTTCTTACCAGGCAGGTGAACTCTTCCTGAAAAGCCGTGAAGTTGAGAAAGCCATCGAAAACTGGCTCAGGGTGCTGCAACTCAACCCGGAGCACATCCAGGCCCGTTCACGATTGGCTTTTGTCCATGAAAAGACCGGTCAAATTCACCAGGCAGCCACTGAATATATTGCGGTCGCCAGCCTGCTGCAAAACGTGGGCAATGCAGAGAAGGCTATCGAGGTACTCAAACACGCTCAGACATTGGAAAGCGGAAATTCTGAAATTGCGCGCGCCTTGAGCATGGTGACCGCAGGCAAGTTACTGCCCAAGCCAACTCGCCCCAAGGGCGGCACCGGACCGCTGCGCATGGCCCAGGTCAAACAACTGGATGCCCCGCGCGAGGAAATCAAGGATAGCCCCGACCCGATCAACGAAGCCCGCAAAAAAGCCTTAAACATCCTGGCAGATGCGCTTTTTCAATTGACAGATGACAGCAACGAGGCCCAGGCCCGGCGTGGACTGCAATCGATCATGAAAGGCACAGGACAATTATCGGCCCAGTCTGAGCAGACACGCATATTGCTGCACTTGAGTCAGGCGATTGACACCCAGACGAAAGGTCAAGACGCAATGGCCGCCGATGAACTGGAGAAAGCCATTGAGAGCGGGTTTACCCACCCGGCTATTTATTTTGACCTGGGTTATCTGCGCGCAGCAGAGGGGCGCTCCGAGAGCGCCCTGCGCAACCTGCAACAATGCAACAAGCACGCTGACTATGAACTGGCCTCGTACCTGCTAAGCGGCCAGATCTTGATGAGTTTGAATCGATTAACAGAAGCTGCGACTGCAAACCTGGAAGCTCTGAAAATTGCAGATGCATCTGTGGTCTCCGCTGACGAAGCAGATACCATACGTCAATTGTACGAACCGCTGATCGAATCGATCGGGAAAAATTCAGATCAAAACGCGCTGGGAAAACTGTGCGAAAACGTTCAGGAAATGCTGGCGCGGCTCAACTGGCGGGCACATTTGCTCAAATTGCGCTCTGAAATGCCCAAAACCGATGCAGATGCCATCCTGCCATTGGCCGAGATCCTGATCCAGGCCCAGTCAAGCCATGTCATTGAGGCAATGAATTATATTAATCAACTGGCGCGCAATAATCAATTGCGCTCGGCGATGGACGAGGCTTTTCAATCCCTGTTGTATGCGCCAACCTATCTACCCTTGCACATGCTGATCGGCGACCTGCTCATCCGCGAGGGCCAGACGCAGGATGCGATCAATAAATTTACTGTGATTGCCAATGCCTATAGCGTACGCGGGGAAGCATCACAGGCCACCAAAGTCCTGCGCCGGATTATTCAGCTTTCACCAATGGACATGTCTGCCCGCACACGCCTGATCGACCAACTTGTGGCGCGCGGGCAGCAAGACGAAGCCATTTCAGAATACATGGACCTGGCCGATATCTACTATCGCCTGGCAGAATTGGAACGGGCACGCAAAACCTATACCACCGCTCTGCGCCTGGCCCAGCAGCCCAACGCCAATCGCCAGTGGAGCATCCAAATCCTACGGCGTATGGCCGATATCGACATGCAGCGATTGGAATGGAAGCAAGCGCTGCGCATTTTGGAACAACTGCGCACATTGCGCCCGGACGACGAATCAGCTCGCGCCAACATCATCGAACTCAACTTGCGCATGGCCCAGGTTGCCCAGGCTCAAAGCGAATTATTGTCCTATATGGAATACCTGGAAAGCAACAAGAAAAGCGAACAGGCGATCCCTTTCATCCAAAAATTGATCGAAGAAAATGAGCATGTCATGTTGCAGTGCGAGCTTGCCGCACAATATCACCAGGCTGGGCGCACAACTGAGGCAGTGACCTTGCTCGATACGTTAGGCGAACAATTGATGGAAAAAGGCGACAAGGATGCTGTGCGAGAGGTCATTACCCAAATTATTGCGATGAATCCGCCGAATGTCGAAGATTACCGCAACCTGATCGCGCAACTGTAAAAGATGACATCAGAAGAAATGTTTCCTGCCTCTGATTTCGATGCCTGGGCGGGGCATTATGACCAATCCATCCGGGAAGAATCTGTATTTCCTTTCGATGGTTACAATCGGGTTTTGGAAAATATCATCGAGTGGGCGGCTGTTTCTAACAGGAAATCTGTCCTTGATCTGGGAACCGGAACAGGTAACCTGGCCTTATTGTTTGCCAAACAAGGTTGCCAACTGGTATGCACTGATTTTTCCCAATCCATGCTTGTTCTAGCCCGTGGCAAACTGCCACAGGCTAATTTTTTCCTGCACGATTTACGTTTTCCCCTGCCCCTTGACGAACGCCGTTTTGATGCAATTGTCTCAGCTTATGTTTTTCATCACTTCCCACTGACACAAAAGATCGAGATTTGCCTACGCCTTGTCAATGAATTGCTAGCCCAGGGTGGCAGGCTGGTTATCGGCGACATTTCTTTCCGCTCATTTTCAACCAAAGAAGAGTTCAAGCAAACCATTCCAGATTGGGAGGATGAGTTCTATTGGTTTGCAGATGAGTCGCTGGAAGCTCTGCGTCAGGCTGGTTTGCGGGCACGGTATCAACAGGTTTCAGCCTGCGCAGGAGTGTACGAGATACGATCCGGGGGATGAACATTCAGCTTGGTATAATAACTTTTCGCACAAAACCGATAAAGGAAGTTGTAATGCAAAGAATAATACGCATTTCTATTTTGCTGCTTATGAAGATCAAATCTTTTCGTTTTGAGCCGTAGAAATAGTATCTGATCAAATAGTAAAACAGAGCGGGAGATCGTGTCCCTGCTCTGTTTGTTTTTAGGGGATGGCAATCTGCAAACCGATACTTGTCGTCCATCATAACATCGTGGACGATCTAATAAGCAAACCATCAAAACATCGTAGACAGAACCTTAACAACCGAAACCATCACAAC
>JAKLPV010000114.1 GCA_022013685.1 Anaerolineae bacterium | reverse complement strand
TGGATGTTTTCCTGGCAGCCGGGCCAGCCGCCCGCTCCAGCCGATGAAAATGCCCTTGATTTTCTCGCCGAGTATGGGTTCAATTTCGTGCGCATTCCCACCGATTACCGTTTCTGGATAAAAAACTTCGATTACTTTCACCCCGACGAACAGTTTTTCAGCCATATCGATGCTTACCTGGCTGCCTGCCAGCAGCGCGGCCTGCATTTTAGCCTGAATTCGCATCGCGCCCCTGGTTATTGTATTAACCGCAATGATCTCGAAAAACATAACCTGTGGCTGGATGCCGAAGCCCAGGACGCCTTTGTTTTTCTATGGGAAACCTTTGCCCGCCGCTATCAGGGAGTTCCTGCCGCCGAATTGAGTTTCGATCTGGTCAACGAACCGGCCAACATTGGCCAATACGGGCTGACCCGCGAAAACCATGCCGCGCTGATTCGGCGTGTGGCGGCAGCCATCCGCGCCATTGACCCGGCCCGTCCGATTGTCATCGATGGCCTGGGTGGCGGTCACCTCGCCATGCCCGAGTTGGCTGACCTGGGACTCATCCACAGTGGGCGCGGCTACCAACCGATGCCGGTCAGCCATCATCGCGCCGAGTGGTGGGATGGTCAGGCCAGCGCACCGGCGCCGGTTTATCCCGGCGTTGTTTGGGAAGGCCACACCTGGAATATCGAAACCCTGCGTGCCTTTTACCAGCCCTGGCGCGAGGTGCAGTCTTTGGGTGTGAACGTCCACATTGGCGAATTTGGTTGTTACAACCAGACCCCCAACGATGTCGCCTTGCGCTGGTTCCAGGACCTGTTCACCGTCTATAAAGAATTTGGTTGGGGCTATGCCTTGTGGGAATTCAAAGGCCCATTTGGCATCGCCGAACACGGCCGCCAGGGTGCAAAATATGAAAAATTACTAGCCACCGTACAGTTTGAAAAAGGAGAAGGTTGATCGGCAGACAAATCTGGTAAAGTAGTTTTTGAGAGAAAACATTTTGCCAGGAGAAGTTATGCCGACCAACCACTTGTATGATACATGGTTTCAACGGATCTGTGAATTGCGACCCGACCAAAGAATTACACAGCTGCGGAACTTTGCTTTGCTGGTCTACGGAATTTATCAAAGTCGTTCGGTGTATTTAAGCCGGATTGCTGGGAAGCTACCGGGCAAGGCAAAATTACAAAGCACAATTAAGCGTTTGGACCGTTTTCTCGACAATCCAGCACTTCGGGTTCGTGAGTGGTACAAGCCCATTGCGTTGGAATGGCTGGCAGAACAGTATGTCAGGATTGGAGAAATTCACCTCATTGTGGATGGGACCAAGGTCGGCTTTGGGCATCAATTGTTGATGATCAGTCTGGCCTATCGGAAGCGTGCGATCCCGATTGCTTGGACTTGGGTCAAACAGGTTCGCGGACATAGCACCGGTGACAAACAAATTGCGCTATTGGCTTACGTAAAAACGCTCATTCCGCGTGGTGCCGCCGTTTTTCTGGTGGGCGATACCGAATTTGGACCGGTCAAAGTCTTAAAACAGCTGGATAAATGGCATTGGTACTATGTTTTGCGCCAAAAGTCAGACACATTAGTCTGGTCAGAGACGGAAAAGGCCTGGAAATCCTTTGGAAGTTACATCTCGAAGGCTGGTCAAAGCTTCTGGCTCGGAAAACTGGTCTTTTCGCAAACGCATCAATATCCGGTAAATTTACTGGCCCATTGGAAATTTGGCGAAAAAGTACCCTGGTGTTTGGCGACCAATTTGCCGGATTTGCAAACGGCGCTCCGTTTTTACAAACGCCGGATGTGGATCGAAGAAATGTTTGGCGACCTCAAAAAACATGGCTTTGATTTGGAGTGCTCTATGCTGCACAGCTTTTTACGCCTGTCCAGATTAACCTTGGCCGTCGCTTTTCTGTATGTCTGGTTAGTCTCAACGGGCGGTGGCACCATTCACCAAGGATTGCGCCATCTGGTCGACCGTAAAGATCGGCGCGACTTGAGCATTTTCCAGATCGGATTGCGCTTTATTGAGAGACGGCTGGTCAATGCTGTTTCAATTGGTGGCGTCTCACTTTGTGCCTATTTTTGAAACTGTACGGTGGCTAGAAAAATTACATGGTTTTGAAATCGATCGCTCCTTGCTTAACCTGATGCTTGAAAGCCGGGTTTCCTGAAACCAGGAGGTTTCCATGTCCAGCATGCCCACGTTTTTTCAGCAAATCGAAAGTGAATTAACCACTAACATCCTGCCATTTTGGATGAATTACACCGTCGATCATGAAAACGGTGGTTTCTATGGGGCTTTGAGCAATGATCGGCAAATAAACAACGAAGTCGAGCGCTCGGCTGTATTGTGCGCCCGCATCCTGTGGACATTTTCCGCGGCTTACCGGCAATTTCCACGACCCGAATATCTCGATATGGCGCGCCATGCTTACGATTATCTTATCAACACTTTTTGGGATGTCCAAAAAGGAGGCGTCTACTGGGCGGTGAACAAAACAGGTAAACCGCTCAATGACCGCAAACAAACCTATGCCCAGGCATTTGTCATCTATGGTCTGGCTGAATACCATGCCGCCAGCGGCTCGCCCGAGAGCCTGAAGTTTGCAAAAATGCTATTCGGCCTGCTTGAAAAACATACCGCTGACTCACAATTTGGCGGTTATATCGCAGCCCGTGACCGCAATTGGGGCGACCTGGCAGACATGCGCCTGAGCGATAGCGAGCCAAACTGCCCCAAGAGTATGAACACCCTGTTGCATGTTATGGAAGCCTATACCCGTTTATACACACTCTGGCCTGACCCCGCACTCAGACAATCCCTGCGCAGCCTGCTCGAAGTTATGCAAAACCACGTCATCGACCATGAGCGTGGCGCGTTTCACCTGTTTTTCGAGCGCGATTGGCAGGTTCTTTCGGATCAAATCTCCTACGGACACGACATCGAGGGCAGTTGGCTGCTGGTCGAAGCTGCCGAAGCTTTGGGGGATGAACCACTGCGGACTCACCTCAGCCTGTCTGCCGTTAGTATGGCTACTTCAGTCTACCGGCATGGTCGCGACAGCGACGGAGCTGTTTTATACGAAGCCAACTCAGACGGCTTGATCGATGCTGACAAACACTGGTGGGTGCAGGCCGAATCCCTGGTCGGCTTCTACAGTGCCTACAAGCTTTCAGGTGATATCCACTTCCTGTGCGCCACCCGCCAGATTTGGCAAGTGATCAATGAGAAATTCATTGACCGCCAACACGGCGAATGGTATAAAATCATTGATCAGGCCGGAAACGTACGTTTCGATCACTTCAAAACCGGCCCCTGGGAATGTCCCTATCATAACGCCCGTGCCTGCATGGAAATGCTAAAGCGATTAAAATAAATGACCCAATCTGTTTTGCCAAAAGTTAAACTTACCGATATTGCCCGCGCCGCCGGAGTCTCGATTTCTGCTGTCTCAATGGCCCTGCGCGAAAAACCTGGTCTGCCTGCCGAAACCCGCCAGCGCATCATTTCCATCGCCGACGGATTGGGCTATCGTCGCAAAACAACCATTGAAGCCGGGCGACCAGTTGTCAAGTTGCGCACTCTGGGGCTGGTGGTTAAATCTGACCCTGACTTACCGCCGCAAGCCAACCCGTTTTATTCCTACATCATCGCGGGGATCGAAGAAATCTGCCGCCGGAAACGCATCAACCTGCTCTACGCAGCCATGCCGGTTGATGAGCACAATCTTCCATTTGAACTACCTTCCCTGCTGACCGAAAAGACAGCTGATGGATTACTTTTGGTCGGCGCATTTGTGAACCGCGCCTTGAGCGATATACTAAAAAAGACCACCCTGCCATTGGTGCTGGTCGATGCTTACTCTGAATTCAGCGACTACGACTCGGTGGTCTCAGACAACCTGGCTTCAGCCCGTCAGGCTGTTTTGCACCTGATCGAGCACGGACACCGCCACATCGGCATTATCGGCGGCGCCCCAGATGCCTATCCCAGTATCCTGGAGCGTGTTCGCGGCTACGAGCAAGCCATCCGCGACCATAAACTCACCTTTTACTATATTGATTGCGACTTTGACCGGCTCTCAGCTTATCGGGCTGCCACCGCTGCCTTCAAGAAATTTCCGCAGCTTACGGCTATTTTTGGCTGCAACGACGAACTCACCCTGGGCGCCATGAGCGCTGCCTACGATCTGGGCAAACAGATCCCCGAAGATGTTTCTTTCGTTGGCTTCGATGATATCGAAGAGGCCGCCAGCGCCAAACCCCCTCTGACCACCATGCGGGTCGATAAACGCGGCATGGGCCGTATCGCCGTCCAGTTGCTTAGCGACCGCATTGAATATCCCACTTCCACCCCCATCACCGCCGCCCTGCATGCCCGCCTGGTTGAGCGCGGCTCTGTAGATAACCCCAAAGATACCAAGTAATTTTTTGAAGTGGAGAGTGAAACCCTGCCGGGCGGCAAGGGTTTTCGGGCGTTTAATCTGGCAGCAATTCGACAAAAACTTTGTATGTTACGGCAAGCCCCAGTACTACCGGCGGCATACCGGATACTTGAACCATCAGATTGTTGTCAAACGGGGAATAATCCACGACTGTCAATTGTGCGCCAGGCGTAAGCCCAAGATTGGTCATGTGACGCAGGAAGTTCGAATCTTCATCATTATTGACCCGCGAAACGGTGGCTCGCTGGCCGGGCCGTAGGCTGGAGAGCGGCAAGGTTTCGTCGCCGGGCATGACAAGGTCAGCATCGGGGATGGGGTCGCCGTGCGGATCGCGGCTCGGGTTGCCAAGGGCTACCGCAATACGCGCTTCGAGGTCTTCCGAGATGACGTGTTCCAGGCGGCAGGCCTCTTCGTGGACTTCATCCCAGGTATAGCCGAGGGAGTGAACCAGCCAGGACTCCAGCAGCCGGTGATGACGAATTACCTCCAGCGCCGCGCGTTGACCTGCGGGGGTCAGCGTGACTCCTTGATGTTTACGGTAGATGACGAGCGGCTGCTCCAGCGCGGCCAGCTTTTGCACCATCCCGGTAACAGAAGCAGGGGCGACATTTAAACGCTCGGCCAGTGCATTGGTAGTGGCGGACTGCTTGTTCTCTGTCAGGGCAAAGATGTGTTTGAGATAATCCTGAATGGAGGGGGTTAAGGTGTCCATGTGTTTTGTTTACTCCGTCTTGCAAGTTTATTGCTCCAGAATGCTTTGCGCCCGTGTGCGCCCTGTATCAGTCAGCATCAGGATTCCATTTTGGCGTTGGACCAGGTTGTCCTCCTGGGCATATTTAACCACCCGGGTTGCAAAATTCTCATCCCAACGCAGGTGTTCGCGCAGGTGAGCGAAACGACTCTCTTCCTGGGCCGCGCTGGTGTTTTCATGGTTGAACAGGTGGATGGTCAACATGGTTTGGGCAAATTCCCATTTTTGACGAGTAAGCCGTCGAGCGGCGCTCAACAGCCCTTTCTCAGGCGCGAACAGGAATACCAGGAAAAAGATTACGCCCAGCATGGTTGCCATCGAACCGGAGATCGAGGCATCTAATAGATATGCCAACCAGTAACCGCTGACTGCTGCAATTGCGCCAATGATCACGCTCAAACCGATCATGCGTCCGAGGTGGTCAGTGAGTAGATAGGCAGCCGCGGGTGGAGCAACGATCAGGGCCACAACCAGTATCGAACCGACAATGTCAAATGCGCCCACGACTGTCAGCGAGACCAGAGACATTAAGGCGTAGTGTAACAGGGTTGGTGCAAAACCAAGCGCAGCTGCCAGCCCGGCATCGAAGGTGGTGAGTTTTAATTCTTTGTAGAACAGGGTGATAAACAACAGGTTGGCAATCAAGATGCCAAGCATTAAATATAGACCGCGCGGGCCTATGTCGCGCCCCAGTACGGTCAGGCGGTCGAAGGGGGCAAAAGCCAACTCGCCGACCAGCACTGCGTCTACATCCAGGTGAACGTTACCAGCGAAGCGGGATATAAGCAAGACGGCGATGCTAAAGAGCGCCGGAAAGACCAGCCCGATGGCCGCATCTTCTTTGACGAGGCGGGTACGTTCGAGCAGCGCTACCAGGCTGACGGTCAAAACGCCGACCGCCGCCGCGCCAAAAATCAGCAACGGAGATGTCAGGTCTTTCACCAGAAAGAAGCCAATCACAATGCCCAATAGTACGGTATGGCTAATGGCGTCGCTCATCATGCTCATTCGTCGCAGCACCAGGAAAACCCCGGGCAGGGCACAGGCGGCGGCGGTGATTATGGCGATCAACTGGATTTCAATTTGGGAAGAGGTCATGTTGGTCTCTCATGTGGAGTGATTGGCGTTTATTTTTTGCCTGGCTTCGTTTACGCCGCGTGGCGTAAGCGCCCAGTCGTGTTCATCCATCTGCTCTACCAATCCCAGCTCTTTGAGCCGCAGCAGGCTGTGCTGCACGCCGCCATGCCCAACACTCATGGCGCGCAAGGTTTGGATGCTGTGAGCATGCTGAATATCGCCGTGTTGGCTGCCTAGGATGAATAAATCTTCCAGTACACTTTCCAGGCGCAGTTGGCGGCGGTTGCGTTGCTGCACGATCCAGCGCCAGAATAGGCCGCGATTGGGCGCAAAGAAAAGTGAAATCAGCACGATGGTGCTTGCTACCAGCACCACCACGGGGCCGGTGGCCAACCCTGCACCCATGCTGCTGATCAGAGCGCCTGTCAGCCCTGATAACGCTCCAAAGAATGCTGAAAGCGAGACCATCACTCCCAGGCGATCTGTCCATTGGCGGGCGGCGGCTGCCGGGGCGACCACCATGGCGCTCATCAGGACAACACCCACGGCCTGCAATCCAATCACGATGGCGATTACAAGCAGAGTCATCAAGAGTGTGTCCAGCCAGGAAATCGGAAAGCCCAGGCTGGCGGCAAATTCACGGTCGAAAGAGATGAGTTTGAACTCTTTCCAGAAAATGTTGAGCAATAGAATGACGACGATTCCCAGCCCGGCCATTGTGACCACATCTTTGGATAACAAGGTGGCGGCCTGCCCAAACAGGAAAGCGTCCAGCCCCGCCTGGCGGGAATCGGGCAGGCTTTGAGTATAGGTTAGCAGCATGAGACCAAAGCCGAAGAAAACAGAGAGAACCAGCCCCAGAGCGCTGTCTTCTTTGATGCGAGTGTTGCGGGTGATGCTCGTCATCCAGAGCGTGGCCAGCCATCCGGCGATGGCTGCACCCAAAATCAGCACGAACGAATCTTTGCTGCGCGTGAGCAGAAATGCAATTACCACGCCGGGCAGGGCGGCGTGCGAGATGGTATCTCCCAGCAGGCTTTGTTTGCGCAACAGGGCAAATGCGCCCAACGCGCCGCTGACAATGCCCAGCGCCATGGCGCCCAGGGCGATGGTGCGGACGGTGTAATCAAAAAATAGATTGTATAGCAAGTCGGCGATGGTCATGGGGCTATCTACCTTTCGCGCAAAAAGGCCACACGGCCGCCATAAGCCAGGCGCAGGTTCTCGTCTGTGAAAACTTCCTGGACTGGCCCGCTTGCTACGCGGCGGACGTTAATGAGCATGACCCAATCGAAGTAATCGGGAACGGTTTGCAGGTCATGGTGAACCACCACAACTGTCTTTCCTGATGCGCGTAATTCCTGCAGCAAAACGATGATGGCGCGCTCGGTGACTGCATCCACGCCCTGAAAGGGTTCGTCCATGAAGTAGATACTGGCATCCTGCACCAGCGCCCGAGCCAGGAATACTCTCTGTTGCTGACCACCACTTAATTGGCTGATTTGCCTTTCGGCAAAAGTAGCCATGCCGACTTTTGCCAGTGCTTCCATGGCTGCGCGGCGTTCGCTCTTCCCAGGGCGCTTGAACCAGCCCAATGCGCCATAACGCCCCATCATCACTACGTCGATAACCGTGGTTGGAAAATCCCAATCCACGCTGCCTCGTTGGGGAACATAGCCCACCAGATGCCGTTGTTCTTTGTAGGGCGCACCCTGGATGAGAACCTGCCCGGCGGCAGGTTCTATTAATCCCAGGATTGCTTTTATCAACGTGGTTTTTCCCGCGCCGTTCGGTCCGACAATGGCCATCAAAATACCATCTGGAACTTCCAGGTCGACATCCCAGAGGACTGGTTTTTCTTTGTAGGCGACGGTTAGATCGGTGACTTGAATGGCAAAATGAGGGCTATTGTTCATGGGACATCTTCCCCTTTAAGGGCTGAGACGATGGTGTTTATATTGTGCTTGACCATGCCTATGTATGTGCCTTCCACTGTGCCGGGATCACCCATTGCATCTGAAAACAATTCTCCGCCGATGCGCACATCAAAGCCTTTGGCCTGTACAGCGGCTTGGAGTGCCTCCACATTGCGCCTCGGCACAGATGATTCGATAAAAACAGCAGAAACCTGGTTTTCGACGATGAAATCGGCGAGTGCTTGAACATCAGATGCGCCCGCTTCGGATGCGGTGCTGATGCCCTGCAAGCCGCGCACTTCGAAGCCGTAGGCGCGTCCAAAGTAGTTGAAAGCATCGTGCGCAGTGATCAGGATGCGTTGCTCCTGGGGTAGCTCGGCAGCGCGCGACTGAACGTAATTGTGCAGATCCTCCAACTCAGATAAATATTTTTCGGCATTGGCCTGATATATATCGGCGCTTTTGGGGTCGAGATTGATCAATGCGTCGCGTACAGTCTCGGCGGTTTTCATCCAAAGCGAGACATTGAACCAAACATGCGGATCGTAAGCGCCAGCAAATTCGGGAGGGGCAATCAGGTTGGAGCGTTCGATGCTGTCGGTAGCAGCGATCACGTTAATCTGGTCGCCCATCCGCTCCAGAACGCCAGACAAACCGGCCTCCAGGTGCAGGCCGTTGTAAAAAATCATATCTGCCTGTTCCAGGCTGCGCACATCACCTTCACTGGCTTTGTAGAGGTGGGGATCTACGCCCGGACCCATTAGTGCGGTGACTGCGACGCGCTCGCCGCCAATATTCTTGACGACATCTCCCACGATGCCAGTGGTTGCCACAACCTGAATGGTTTTGTTCGAGATGTCGATACTTTCAGCTCCGGGCGCGGGGTTGCAAGCGTTCAAGGTTAACATTAGGGTAAACAGTAAGGTTGCCAGGATCTTTTTCATTTTGCTTTCCTTTAAATAAAATTTAGGCATAACTAATATAAATATTATCTAATTAATTCTTACATGTCAAGGGCGTAATCATTGGATTAGTAAAATGGGTATCACCTCACACAAACTAATTGTGCGATGTGATACCCATTTTGTTCTCGGACTTGCGAGGTGGTCTGCAAGACAAGCGAGGCAGCCTTGCTTGTCCGCCTGTCAATGGTGTGGCTTAAAAGCTGTGTTTTTGGATGAAAGTCTGCAACATCTTGAGAGCGTTATCGAAATCATACAAGTGGATGTGTTTTTGAATTTGTTGAAGCTCAGTTCGTAAGTCTTCTGCGGTAATTTTTAGCAGGCCATCTATGCAGTTGACAGCCTCGGCGTCGCTTTCGGTTAGCAAGTGCGATAAGCGCTCCAACTGTATGGCAATCGCCTCGTTATTCGTTTCAGCCTGGGTCAGGTGCGGTAGGCCTGTGTTGGCTGGTATCGCCATTTGATCGATGGCTTCCAACACCATCTCCAGCAAGCTGTTCACAGTTTCCACCTTTTCACCCAGATTGGCAGTTTCACCCTGTGCCAGGGCAGATTCTAATTGCCCGGCAGCTTCGCTGAGGTCATTTGCACCGATGCTTCCAGCCAATCCTTTGATTGTGTGGGCATGGTGATGGGCCAGCTCGATATCGTTTTTTTGCAAGGCTGTGCGAATCTCCCGCCCGATACCGGCTTCGTTTTCGCGGAACATGGTGAGCAAGCGCAAATACAACAACTCCTGGTTGCCAAGTTGGTTGAGCGCTTTTTTAGTATCCAGGATGGTCGAGTGTGTGGGGCTGAGCATTTCCTTGGCAGCGGTCAAATCCAGGATGACCTCTGCTCCGGCGGCGTTAGAGGGCGCAATCCAGCGAATCAGGACGTTGGCAAGATGGGAAACATCGATCGGTTTTGAAACGTAATCGTTCAACCCGGCGGCCAGGGCTTTTTCGCGCTCCCCGGCCAGGGCGTGGGCCGTCATGGCTATGATGGGAAGTTTGTCGGCGCTGAAACGCGGATTTGAGCGGATTTTGGCAGTTGCCTGGTATCCATCCATGCCTGGCATCTGGATATCCATCAGGACAGCATCGAATGAATATCTGGAAACCTTTTCGATGGCTTCAAGCCCGTTTTGGGCGATTTCCACCTGCAGGCCCATGTTTTGCAGGATTTCAGTTGCAACCATTTGGTTGATCTGATTGTCTTCTACCAGCAAGACAAATGCATCCTTAAGTTTTTCCAGCGTACCGCTTGTGACTATCCTGTGCGTTCGGGGTTTCTCAAGCACATTTTCCTTGCCAAGCACTTGCATGATAATGTCCAGAAGCTGTGAGCGGGTGACTGGTTTAACCAGGCAGCCATCCATCTCCGCCTGGGCGGATTGGTGGATAAGGTACTCGGCGCTGCTAAGTAAGATGATGGGGGTCGATTGCATGCCTGGTTGTTGTTTAATGGCCAATGTGGCCTGTTGATCGGTTTGCGTGTCGGGGAGTTTCCAATCCAGCAGGACCAGATCGAAAGGTTTTTTTGCAGCCTGATGCACTTGTTCTAAAGCAGCGACCAGGGTCGAAGCTGTTTTTACTTTGAAAGAGAAAGACTTCAGGGTGCTTGCAAGGAATTCCAGCGAATCGGGATTGTCGTCAATAATCAGCGCGCGCAAAGATTGGAGTTCGGGAATCGCAATTGTGGTTTTGCGGTTCTTGCCAGGCTGGCATTCCAGACGCAGGTGAAATGTAAATGTGCTGCCTTTCCCCAGCCTGCTTTGGGCTATGATTTCGCCTCCCATTAATTTAACCAGACGTTGGCTAATTGTGAGACCCAGCCCTGTGCCGCCATATTTTCGGCTTGTGGAACTATCAGCCTGGGTGAAAGGCTGGAACAGGGCTGACGATTGTTCAGGGGAAAGACCAATACCCGTATCGCTCACGGTAAATTCCAGTGTGGCCTGTTCTCCGACTTTTTCAAGCAAACGGGTGCGCAAGACAATCTCGCCCCGTTCGGTGAATTTAACCGCATTCCCCACTAGATTAACAAGGATCTGCCGCAGCCGGACAGAGTCGCCAATCAGCCAGCGTGGCACATCCGGGCTGGTATTGAAGACCATTTCGACGCCTTTTTCCTGCGCCCTGTAAGCGAAAAGGCTGGACAAATTATGTAGGATGTCTTCCAGGTTGAAGGCGGCGACTTCCAACTCCATCTTCCCGGCTTCGATTTTTGAAAAGTCCAGGATATCGTTGATGGTCGAGAGCAGGGTTTCGCCGGAGGCTTGAATGTTCATCAGGTAGGTGGCTTGTTTTTGGCTCAGGGATGTCTTCATCGACAGGTGTACCAATCCCATGATCCCGCTTAGCGGGGTGCGAATTTCATGGCTCATAACGGCCAGGAAATCACTTTTTGCGCGATTGGCGGTTTCGGCCTGCTCTTTGGCTTTTGCCAGTTCTGCGGTGCGTGCAGCCACCAATTCCTCCAGATGGTCGTGGTGTTGGCGCAGTTCTTCTTCTGTCTGGTAGCGCCTTTCGAGTTCTTCTTGAATTGCTTCGTATAGACGCGCGTTTTCCAAGGCAATCGCCACCTGGTCTGCCAGGGTTTCCAGCACTTTCAGGTCATCTGATGAAAAGGCGTTTTGCAATGGGCTTTGGACATCCAGTACGCCCAAGATTTGTTCGCCAATTTTAATTGGCAAACTGAGTTCAGATTGGGTACCTAAAAGGCCGGGATAATAATTGTTATAACGCGGTTCACTGTGAACATTATTTGCCAGGATTTTTTGGCCGTTCAACCCAACCCATCCAACGACCCCATCCCCCAGCGGGACACTGTGATCTGGTTTGAAGATATGGCTAAACTGCCCGGCGCGGGCTTTCATGAGTAGTAATTTTTGTTTGTCGTCCAGAATGAATAAGGCGACATGATAATAGTCAAAGGATTGGTGAACAAGGCGGGCGGTTAGATCAAGAACGCTCTGTAAGTCCAGGACCGCTGCAATTTTCTGGCTGATATCATTGATCAGCGCCATTTCGCTGGCGCGGCGCTGCAATTGACCCTCGGCTTTTTTACGATCGGTGATGTCGGTAACAGTCCCGGCGTGGCCGATGAATTCCCCGGCAATATTAAATTCAGGAACGGCTTGCCCTATGACCCAGCTTGTGCTGCCGTCAGGGCGTAAAAAGCGATACTCAGAATTGGAAACGGCCTGGTTTTTAACAACATCCTGCCAACCTTTGGCTAATTGTGCGCGTTGGCCGGGGTCAACTGCATCAAGCCAACCGTGTCCCATGGCTTTTTCGGCTGGCTGGCCCGAAATTTCGCACCAACGTGGGTTGACATAAATTGTTTCTCCGCTTGCATTAGAGCGGAAAATACCAACCGGTGAGACATTTGCCAGGGTTTGGTAGCGTTGTTCACTGGCGCTCAGGGCCTCTTCGTCTTGCTTGCGATTGGTGATATCGTGCGCCTGCACTACGAAGTGGTTTTTCCCGCCGATGATGGCGAATTTGACGGAGACTTCGACCCAGAAGGTGTAGCCCTCCTTGTGTTTTGCCAGCCATTCAAAAGTCTGCGGCCCAATTTCACGCGCCTTGCGAAGCCATTCATCAGCCTCAGCTTGCGAGTAGGGCGGCTCGCCCTGGCTCAATGCTCCTATGGTTAGCTTCAAGGCTTCCTCGTGAGTATAGCCGTACATCTCACGCATACGTCGGTTAACATCGATGGTTTGACCGCTGTCGGCATCGTCCACAAAAATGGCATCTGCGGCAGAGTCCAATATGGCTTGCAAGTATTCGCTGGTTTCTTGCAGGGCGCTTTCGGCTTGTTTGCGCTCCGTGATTTCACGCTGGGCGTCCGAATATAAACGCGCGTTTTGAATGGCAAGCGCAAGCAAATTGGCGACACTGCTTAAAATTTGAGCGTCTTCATCAGTATAGATGCCAATTTCGTAGTGCTGCATTTGCACCGTACCCAGCGATTTCTCGTTGATGAGCATGGGTACGGTTAGCATGGAGCGCGCCAAGCGTTTGTCATGTGTCTCGATATTGACAAGCGTTTTTATTTTTGCTGCATCGGCTCGCAGGTCTGCAACAATATCCGCTTTTTTGTTGATAATGGCGCGGCTATTTGGGCCGGTCTGTCCTTCGAGTGGGGCAACTGGCAGGTTGCTGACATCTATTTTCTGGCCATCTGCCATGATGAACATGGGTGTTATTGTTTGGTCATGCTCGTTATACAGCGTGATGCCAAAATTGGAGTTGGCGACAAAGTTTTGAATTTCTTGATAGGCAATCAGGCAAATTTCATCCAGATTGAGGGTGCTTCCCAGGCGCAACCCCAACCGATACAGTGAATTTTGGCGGGCCAAAAGGGTTTCCGCCCTTTGCAGATTTTGCTTGCTTTCAGTAATATCTGTGTGGATGCCCAGCATGCGCAGGGGTTTTCCGGCAGCGTCCCATTCGACCGCTTTGCCGATGGATAAAATCCACTTCCACCCGCCAGCTTGGGTGCGCTGACGAAAATCGAGCCGATATTCAGGGCTTTTTCCGGAAACATAATCCCGGTAGGTTGCCTCAACCCGCTCCCGATCATCTGGGTGCAGGCGTTCCATCCAGGCGGAATTGGTTTCGCGAAATTTACCCGGTTCATAACCCAGCATACGCGCATATTCAGCATTGACAATTGCGTCTCCGGTTTGAATGTTCAGGTCGTACAGTCCCTGGTTGGCGGCAGAAAGCGCCAGACGCAGGCGTGTTTCGCTTTCTATTAGTTTTGTTTCGGCTTGTTTTCGATCTTCGATTTCTGATTGCGCCGCGGAATACAAGCGCGCATTTTCGATGCCAATCGCGGCCAGGTTAGCAAATTGCTCGAGAATCTTGATATCTTCTGTGCTAAAGTTTTTGTTTGTCTCTTTGCCATACGACAGGCCCAAGACACCGATCACTTGCATGTTCGATAAAAGCGGTACGCCCACCACGTGGTGCAAGAGGCCGGGTGAATAATCCGCGATATGGCCGGGCCATTGATCATAATCATCGACCTGATACGGTTCTCCGGTTTGCCATACAATGCCTGATACGCCTTCGCCCGGTTTTATTACACGGGTGAAAACTCCTCCCAGTTTGCCTATTGCGACCAATGGCTCCAATTCACCTGTCTGCGGATTTATCAATTCCAGATAACCTGAAGAAGTATTCATGAGCTGGCTGGCGTGCTGGACAATACTTTCAAGCAGGAGGTTTAGATCCAGTTGTTTCAGCAGCCCCAGCGTGGTTTCCTGCAGGGCGGCCAGGTATTTGTTCTGGCGCTGCAAGGCATCTTCAACTTTTTTGTTCTCGCTAATATCTTGAAAAATCCCTTGAACTTTGACTACTTTTCCATCTTTAACAATTGGCAAGCCCATTGTCCGCACCCATTTTTGAGCGCCTTTTTGGGTCACCATTTGCAATTCGATATCGTAGGGCCTGGCTTCTTGAATGGCTTTTTGAATTGCCAGTTCGATTTTTTGGCGCGAGTCGGGCAGATAAAAGCTTAGGCCAAATTGCACGCTGGTTGGGTCGCGCGGATCGAGGTCGTGGATGTGGGCTACTTCATCGGTCCAGGTACCTTCCAGGGTATCTGGATCAAACTCCCATCCGCCAATTTTTGCCATTCTAGCGGTGAGACGCAACAGCTCGTCTTTATCTTGAAGCTGCTTGTTGGCTTCCTTTCGCTCACTGACGTCTCTGAAATTTATTACAATCGCTTCCAGACTTGGTTCTTCCAGTAAATTGCTAAATGTGCTTTCGATCCAACGCCATGAGCCATTCTGGTTTCGAAAACGATACTCAATGGTTGGCGTCTTGAATGGCTCCCTGAGTATCTCTTCCAGCAGCGCGTGTACTGCGGGAAGGTCTTCGGGATGTGTCAGGTTTTCGGGGGAAAAATTTGAAAAACCATCCGCTTCAGCATAACCAAATATTTTCAGGGCCGATGGGCTGGCGTATTTGAAATTTCCTTCTAAATCGATCAATACTACGCCATCGGGTGCATTTTCAATCAGGGCCTTGTAGCGTTTTTCCGCGTTTCGAACCTGTTCTTCGTTTTTTTTGCGTTCACTGATATCTTTGACGGTTGCAGCGTAGTGGACAATCGTTCCATTCTTGTTTGTAATAGAGGATGGACTGACAATGACCGGGAAACGCTCGCCGTCTTTGCGCATGAAAACCAGTTCGAAATCTCCCATCGAATTGTTGAGCGTTTGCCTGAACGCTTTTTGAATGTTTTCCAGTTCTTCGGGCGGCCAATACGGGTGTGGTATGCCAACCCCGATCAATTCTTCTGGCGAAAAACCGGTCATATCATAGAAGGATTGATTGACTTCGACATGGGCGCTGTTTGTGTCAATTACTACCAAACCGTCCTGCAACGAAGAAAAGATTTTTTGCCGATATTCATTTGATTCTTGTAAAGATTCTTCACCGCGAATACGCTGAATGGAGATGGCGGCCTGGTTGACGATGGTTTCGATCATCTCCTGGTAAAGGGTCAGATCGCGGCGGGCAAAGATGAACACGCCGCCAAAATCTATGTTATCCCAAACAAAACCAGCGCTGTAAATCGCTGAAACTTTGAATTGCTTTTCGAAGAGTTGACAGATTTTTTTAGGTACTTTGCGGCTGAGGAGGTTGTAAAGACCGCCCTCGAACAGTTCAAGTTTGCCGCTCCTGAAGAGTTTCAATTCTTCCTCGGTCATGTCTTTGAGAGGGTATGTGATTTTGGAAGGGTCTAATTTTAGGGTTTGGGTCAGCTTTTCATATTCCGGCCCGAAACCGTGCATCCCAACCACCCGCATGGCTTGCAAAGATTCATCGAGCATGCTGATCACCGTTTGGCCGTCACCGATCAGGGCTTGAATCTTCTCTCCCACCAACTGTAAAATTTGTTCCACATGGTCAAGTTTGGCAATTTGGGCCTGGGTATCCGACATCAGAAAGATGGCTTTTTGCATGCGCTTATGTTCGGTTACGTCGTTCAAAACGCAATGGCTGTGTTTGGTTTTGGAGTATTCATCCAGGCTGACACAGCCGCTGAATTCGACGATCCGCAGAGAACCATCTTTGTGGATGAGTTCGAACTCTTCTTGATGGGTTTCTTCGCCGCTTTTGAAGAGATTGGCAAATCGATTTTGAAAAGCTGGCCGGTCACATTCTGGCAGGAAATCAAAAAAGGGCCTTCCGATGACTTCTGCCCGGCTATACCCGAGCATCTCCAGCCAGGCTGAGTTCACGTTGATAATTTTGCATTTGTGGTCGAGAGATTGATAGCCAACCGGCAGGCGTTCGTAGATTCCCCGATAAAGGTTTTCGCTCTGGCGCAAAGATTCCTGAGTTTTTTTAACTTGAGTGATGTCAGAAAAAACAGCTATTGTGCCATTATATTTTCCGCTCTCGTAACGCGGGCTTCCGCTTACCTGAACGGGAACGAAAGAACCGTCCTTGCGGCGCATGGTCATTTCGTAGCGGCTGGAAAGACCAAGTTTCCTCTGGCGGTCAACCTGCTCGGCAATTTGTTTTTGGTCGGGCGATATGATTTCACTGAAATGTTTGCCGACCAGCTCTTCTGGCGCGTAGCCAAGCATTTCTGCTCCGGCGGGATTGATAAAGGTGAAGATGCCATCCAGGTCATCTAACGCGATGCCTTCTCCCATCGTTTGCACAACCTCTGTGTTGAAGTTGCGAAGTTCATCGAGTTTGGCCTGCATTGCCTTGCGCCAACTGACATCGCGCAGGGAGATCAGCCAGGCAGGCTGCTCCATCCACGTGGTTTGGCGCGCACGCATTTCTAGGCTGCGTAAAACGCCATCGGGAGATGGGATTTCGACTTCAGTGTAGTCTTGCGCCGCCAGGGGCAGGTCAATTTCCTGGCCGATGATGCTCTGGGTGGAATAGCCAAAAAACTCACAGGCCGCCGGGTTGGCAAACAGAGCCTTTCCAGCTTGGTCGACCACCAACATGCCGTCCAGATTGTTTGTAATTAACTCGCGCATCTGGCGATCTTTTTCACGGACAGCAGCCTCGGCGGCCTTAATCCTGAGCATGGATTGCACCCGCGCCAAAAGCTCGCGATTGGGAATCGGGCGAATCAGGTAACCGTCTGCGCCGCTTTCCAGGCCAGTTATTTGGCTGTCACTGTCAACGCGCAAGCCGGAAACAATGACCACAAAAATGGAAGCCAATTGGGGGTCGGCTTTTATTTGCCGACAGGTCTCCAATCCATCCAGCACAGGCATATTAAAATCCAGCAGAATCAAATCCGGCTGGTGCAAGCGCGCCATTTCCAGGGCCTCTGCACCATTGCTGGCTTCGAAAACCTGGTACCCTTCGGGTTCCAAAGCCCGCCGGGTGGTCATGCGAATCAGATTATCGTCGTCGACAATTAATATTTTTGCGTTTTGTTTCATTGTTACTCACTGTCTGTTGTTGCGCAGCTAGGCAGGCTTTCGTTGCCATTTTTTTGAATGGATGGATCCCCCGGCGATAAACGATTCAAATCGATAATTTTTCATTCATCCGCTTTCAGCAGGGGGTGGCAAAAACGGCATCGAGGCAAAAAAGGTTGTGCCTTTGCCTTCAACGCTCTCGAGCCAAAGCCTGCCGCCGTGGCCTTCCACAATTCGTTTGACAATCACCAGTCCCAAACCGCTGCTTTTTTCACCATGTGTGCCGGCCCGGCCAGGCTGGAAAGCTTTAAATAAATTGGCTTGCACCTGGGCGGATATTCCCGGCCCTTCGTCCTTGACGCTTAATCGGAAGCTCTCCGATTCATGCTCCAACCTCACTTCGATTGTGCTGCCGCTGGGAGAGAATTTAATTGCATTCCCCACCAAATTATTGAGCACTTGCTCCACTTTGCCCGCATCAACCACGACAATGGGTAACGGAGCGGCTTCCAGGGTGAGCGTGATTCCTTTTTTTGCGGCCAGGGCCCGGTTACGGGACAGGTTTTTTTGCACGAGATTGGGCAAATCTTCAGGGGCATAATCCAGATTCAACTTTCCCGCTTCGATTTTGGCGACATCCAGTAGATCATCAACCATATTGACCATAAATTGGCTCGAAGTGCGAATAACTTCCAAAAACTCCTGATATTGACTGGCCGGGCAGGCCGGGTTTTCCTCGCTCAGAAATTCGCTGGCCAAAAGAATGTTGTGCAAGGGGTTGCGCAAGTCGTGGGCGGCCATGCCCAGAAAGCGGTTTTTCTCTTGATTGAGGTGTTCCAATTCGGCGTTTTTCTTGGCTAACTCACGTTGTATTGCCATCAGCTCGTTGTTCAGGCGGCTGATTTCATCGAACAGGCCACGATCAAAATTTTTGTCTTTGATTGCAGCGCGCAGGGCATTGGTTTGTTCGTTGTTGATTTTCATCATTTCTTCATACAACACCAACAACAATCCACTGTTTTCAGCACCTGCGATCAGTAGATCCGCACCGTTTTTTATGCCGATAAAATGCAGGGTTTTGATTTCTTTATCAAGAATGAGGTTGAGTTCCCAGCCAAAGGCTGTACCCTGGTTGCGAATTTCTTCGAGAAACGAGAGCGCTTTTTTTATCTCGCTGCGCGCCGCAAGGCGGGTAAAAAGCATACCGGGGGTAAAAAAATCAACCAGCCCAAACGAATCGCTTATCACCTCGATAATGGCCCCGATCGAGTTGCATTTGAGCACGACTCCGTGTATCTGCTTCACGCCAGAAGCCTTTCCGCTTCGCGTATGGCTGCCCGGGCGTCGTGGGCATAGCCGTCAGCACCGATTTTCTCCCATAAGCCGGGAGAAAGGTTGAAGGGGTATCCTCCGACCAGTACTCGTGTGCTTGTATTTCCGTCAGCGCGTAAATCTTCGATAATGCCTCGCACTTTGTTGACGTGAAAGGTCATTGTGGTAGATAATCCCAGAACATTGGCTTCACGCTCGATTACGGTTTGCAGAATGCTCTCTGGTGGTGTGTTGGCCCCCAGGAAGTAGGTATCCCAGCCTTCCATCTCGAAGAAGTCTGCCACCATGCGTGCCCCAATCTCGTGCAGTTCCCCGCCCACGCAAGCCATCACCAGGCGGCGGTTTTTGCGTTCTCCGTTGAATATAAAGGGATAGAGTTGCGACATGACCATTTGGGTGGCGGCAGAGCAAAAATGTTCCTGCGCTACACTGATTTGGTTGGTTTGCCACAGCAGCCCCACCTCGCGCTGCGTATTCTGGAAGATGTTCAGGTATACATCTTTTACAGATGTCCCTTGGCTGACTGCATCTAAAATAAATTTACTGGCAGCCTGGCGATTGCCCTGCAGCAGAAATTCAAGAAATTGGCGCGCCAACAAGTTGTCTTCTTCAAGAAAAGAGGTTGAAGCTTCGCGAACTTCAGACAGGCTCAGCCTGCCGATCTCGACCATTTCCAGTACCGGGGTATGAAGCTCGATAGGCAAGTTTGCGACCAGCACTTCGCGGGTACATTCAAGGCTGGTGGGCAATACATCCTCTGGAAAATCGAGGCTGGCAAACTTCGATTTTACCCAGGCCAGGTATTCGATAAAAAGGATCTGGTCTTCTGTTTCGAGCGCTTCTGCCAGATAAAGCAGGTGATAGCCTGCATCGCGCACACTTTTTTCGCGCCCAGGATGCCCGTAAGGTTTCCATACACCCGGCTGGCGAGCGTACTGTAAATCGATGATGTTCTCAGCCAATTTTTGTTGATTTTTAAGGATGCTTTGGGCTAACCCCGATGGCATGAGAGCCTCCCATCCCGACACGATTTGCTCTTGCAGTTGGATTTTTCAATCCATTTCTTTGTTTTGCCACACACAAGTTTACCTTCCTGTTGCAAGTGTTAAATATTCAGCATTCATATCTTGCAACTGGCTTCTTTTTCATTTTTTTTACTTCAAACAAACACTGAAGAGTTAGTGGAGATTTTGCGAGATATTCTGAAAGATTTGCTCAAGGTCAATAAACGCATCGACAATTTCTGAGTCGAAATGTTTACCGCGTTCACTACGAATGATCTCGCCAGCTTCTTCGTAAGAGAAGGCTCCTTTGTAGACTCGCTTACTGATCAGTGCATCATAAACGTCGGCCAATGCCATTAGCCGTCCTGAGATCGGAATGTCTTCGCCAGCCAGACCCTGTGGGTACCCGCTGCCGTCCCATTTTTCGTGGTGGGTATAGGCAATTTCTTTGGCGATACTCAAGAACGAACTACGGGTATTGCCAAGGGCTTGTTCGGCCTTGGCAAGCGCATCCCGGCCATAAATAGTATGTTTTTTGATTTCTTCAAATTCATCGAGGGTCAATTTGCCGGGCTTCATCAGGATGCTATCAGGCACGGCTATTTTGCCAATATCGTGCAGCGGGGCAGATTTGCGTAAGAGTTCAATGTTTTCAGGGGTCAAGAATGATGAAAACCTGGGATGGGGGGCCAGGTAGCGCGCCAGGATGCTGACATATTGCTGGGTCGCCATGATATGCGAACCGGTTTCTTCATTGCGGAATTCGGCCAGGGTTGCAAACCCGACGATGGTTACATCTTGGGTTAGGGCTAATTCGCGGGTGCGTTCGCGAACTTTTTCTTCCAGGAAACGGTTTTGATCATACAGGGCCAGGTGAGTCTTGACTCTGGCGCGAACCGTGGCGGCTACTACCGGTTTGGTGATGTAATCGACACCGCCAACATCGAAACCTTTGCTTTCATCCGTGGCTTCACCGAGCGCCGAAATAAAAATAACCGGGATATTGTAGGTTAGCGGGTTGCCTCGAATTTGTAGGCAGACATCATAGCCGCTCATGCCCGGCATCATCACATCTAAAAGAATCAGATCAGGCAGAGAATCTGGATTGGATGCAATCTCAAGCGCTTTCTCACCGTTCAGGGCAACCTTAACCGTGTAACTGGCTCCCAAAATGGAGCTTAACATGGCGATATTTTCTGGAGAGTCATCAACAACTAAAATTGTTTGTTTGTGTATTGGAGTGTTCATAAAATTCTCCTTAATCCTATCTTTATTATACGTATTCTGTCTCAAAACTTGCGAACATATCCTTGCAGATGTTATACAATACCTGTGATAAACATAGACGCAAAAATAGACGATTTTATGCTTATTCTTTAGAACAAGCCAAACCAACCTCGCCACACTGGCGAGGTTGGTTTGGCTTGTTTATGAGATTGTGCTACAAGGGGGATGGCAGGAAAGCCTCAACCCGCGCCCACAGTTCGCGGATATTGATCGGTTTGGACATATAAACGTCACACCCGGCTGAGAGCGCGCGTTCTGCGTCGCCTTTTAGCGCGTTTGCGGTAACGGCTATGATGGGAACATGCACCAGTTTGGGTTTTTGGCTCTTGCGCAAGCGCCGGGCGACTTCATAGCCGTCGATATCGGGCAAATTAATATCCAACAGAATCAAATTTACATCCTGAGTTTCTGCAACCATTACACCGTCCAACCCGTTTACGGCTTCAAGCAGGCAATACCCGCGAGATTCAAGAGCGCGTTTGACCAGGGTCATATTGTCTGGATTATCTTCGATATAGAGCACTATGTTATCCATGGCTAACCTCTTTTGTCTTCGCCCTTTTCATCTTCAATCGTGTGTACCACCTGTTCGACAAATTTGCGCGGCGGAAGCGAACCTTTTTGGTATACCGCCTGGATATGACCGTTCAAACGCTTGCGTTCCTCGGTGGTAATGTCCTTGGCGCTGACCACGACAATTGGAATGTTTCGGGTGCGCGGGTCAAGTTTAAGCTCTTCAACCAAGCCAAATCCATCGATACCGGGCATGGTCAGGTCGGTCACGATCAAGTCAGGCAGTTTTTGGCGGGCTTGCGAGAGACCCTCCCAGCCATCTTTGGCGTGATAAACGCGGTAAGCTTTGCGGGCTTCCAGTAAGCGCCGGATGAGCAGGGCGTCATCATCATTGTCATCGATCAATAAAACGGTGGTAGCTTTTTCGTCCAGGTTTTCGAGTGCGGCTTGCAAGCCTTCGTGTGGCGCGGGGGTCTGGCCCTCGCTCAAGTGAACATCCACGGCCCATTGGTCGCCCAGGACATGCTTTTCAACCGGGAAGGTGTGCCCGGTGCAATTAACAACCACTGTTTCATCTGCACCAATAACGCCTTCTCTTAGCATTTTTTCGAGACCAGCGAATGCCACTGCTGTTGCCGGTTCCACAGCCATTCCTTCGCTTTTTGCCAGGGCGCGCATGGCGGAAAAAGCCTCAGCATCTGTTACGGCTTCCATTGTACCGCCAAACTGACTGGTGAGATTCCAAAGGTAGGTGTAGGCTTTTCCAGGGTCGCCGGTGGAGAGAATGATGATGCAGGTATCTGGAACCACCGGTTCGGCCACATCCTTGCCCGCTTTGAAGGCCTTAACCATCGGCGAACAACCTTCGGCTTGAATGATTGCCAGCTTGGGTACACGGTCAATCAGCCCCATGGCGAGCATTTCTTTGAAGCCCTGGTAAACCCCAAGTGGGCCAAGCCCGCCACTGACAGCTTGAACATACCAATCAGGCGCGCGCCAGCCGAGTTGTTCGACAATCTCATAAGCGATGGTTTTCATTGATTCGCGCGCCGGGACGGAGCTTGCGCCGCGGTCAAGCAATAAGTGGCGGCGCTGGGCAAACTGGGACGCAATCTGTTTGGTCTGATCATAGTTGCCGCTGACGCGAATTACCTCGGCGCCAAACAGCGCTGCTTCGCGTAGTTTTTCCTGGGGCACAAGGCTGGTCATAAACACCCAGAGTTTGATCCCGGCACGGGCGCAGGCTGCCGCGTAAGCGACCGCGGCGTTGCCGGTTGAGGCGATCACGGCTTCTTTTACGCCGCCTTCGAGCATGGCCGCTACCGCGACCGCTGCCTGCCTGTCTTTGAAGGAACTGGTTGGGCCATATCTTTCATCTTTGATGTAAACCTTATCATGCCCGAGAGCGGTGGCATATCGCTGGGAGAGCCAGAGTGGTGTGCCGCCTGCCGGATAGAAATCAATGGCCGTAGAATTGTCCAGGGGCAAAATATCTTGATAGCGCCACAAGTTTAGTGGACGGCCAGGCAGGCCGCGTAAAATCTCGCGTTTGAAAGCGTTGTAGTCATAGCGCGCTTCGAGCCAATGTGATTGACATTGATCACAAACTGCCGGAACAAAGGGTTTGTAGGGCTGTTGATGACCGCAAATAGCGCACTCTAAAAATTGGGGGATGGCCATGTTACTTCACCGTTTTTTCTACGTTTTCACTAACTTCTGTGTTGATCCACAACTCGACGAAAAACGCGGAGCCTTCGCCATCGATGCCGGTACTTTCAGCCCACATGCGCCCCCCGTGCATCTCGATTAGACGGCGGCTAATAGGAAGTCCCAGGCCGGTTCCACCCACTTTTCGTGTGGTTGATGTGTCAACTTGAGAGAATTCCTGAAAAACGGTTTCGATGTGGTCTGGTGGAATACCAATACCTGTATCTTTAATCCTGAGCAACACCTTATCTGCACCAAGCCGGTCAACCCGCATGCTTATTTTGCCTTTTTCTGTAAATTTGATGGCATTATTGACCAGGTTAATAATCACTTGGCGCATTCGGGTTACATCAGCAAAGATTTCTGCGCCGGCATCTGAATCTGGTTCGACGAACAGGGCCAGATTCTTTTCGCTGGCCAGAGTCGAGGTGATGCTGGCAACTTCATCAAATACTTCGTGGACTTTGAATTTTTCAAGATGCAAATTCATGCGCCCGGATTCGATCTTCGCCATATCGAGCACATCGTTGATCAAGTGCAGCAGGTGTTGGCCGTTCTTCTGAATCAACCGCAGGTCGTTTTCCATATATTCAGTGAGCGGGCCATCGATTCCTTCCAGAATGACATCTGAAAACCCGAGAATGGAGTTGAGCGGTGTGCGCAATTCATGACTCATGTTTGCCAGGAAGGATGATTTCAAACGGTCGAGTTCCTGCAGTTCGGCGGCGCGCTTTTGAAGCTCTTCAGTAAGACGCAAGGCCTCGAGATGGACACTGGTCTGGGCCGCGATCGCTGCCAACAAGTCTGACACTTCAGGGGAGACATCACTCAACCCAATAGCAGCCAATTCACCAATTGGTTGCCCGCGTACCATTAGCGGATGGGAAATGCTGAACTCTTCCGGCTTTTGTGTCAGTGGTTTCACCTGGACGGAATCGTAAACGAATCCGAGAGAAGATTCTTCTTTATCTTCTGCGTAAGCTTTCCAACTGTCGCGAGACATGCGGCGGGTGGCTTCTTCGGCTTCGGCGCGGGCGCGCGAGGCATCCGCCAGCAGACGCAGGTTTTCAACCTGTTGTCCCAATTGGCGCGCAACTGCGGCCACCATGGCCTTGTCATCTTCTGTAAGCGGGCTGCCCGGGCTGGGTTTTAGTGAAAGCCTGCCAATATGCTCATCCAACACGGACACGGTTTGATTAAAATCAGTATCTGCCAGCAATGGTTCGCTATAAGGTACGACCCCATCCTGATCATAAACATATCCGATGCGTTCACTTTGCTGGATCGCATCCAGGAATGATTCCCAGCTTTCATGCGCAAAACGGCGGGTAGCCGACTGGGCTTCTGCGCGTGCTCGCTCGGCTGCGGCCAGCAGGCGTAAGTTCTGGATCTGCAAGGATACCTGTCGGGCTACCGCCTCGGTCAGTTCGGCCTCGTCAGATGACCAGTTTCCATCTGCGGGAGGTTCAACCAGCATCGAACCAATTGGTTTGCCGGTTTCGGTCAACGGGGCGAGCAGGACCTGGTTCGCATCCAAGCCAGAAATATTGGCTGACTTTAGAGTCTCGATCCGATCCGCAGTATAGGCATAGCCGACTTGCTCTTTTTCATAGATGATGGGAGCAGACGGTTTTATCTTTGCGGGCTGGTCTGCCGGTATGGTTTGTTGCGCTTGTGCGTCATCAAGCTCTTCAACCTGGCTCTGCAAGACTTGCGCCTCGAGATCAGTCACTCGCGCCCGCAGTGATTCCAACTCGCGGCGCATGACGGCAGCATCAAGCTGAGGTTGGGTCGCAAGCTGTTCGATATCTGAGAACAGCGCTTGGATCCGCTTTTGGAATTTTTCGTTAGGCATGAGTAAAGATTCTCCTGGCCTGCCCGCTTACTTGTTATCTTTCATGCTTAGTTGAGCGATTGTGCGCGGTGCGCCCAGGGCATGGCCCAACTCGCGGGCGGCAATTTGCAAGACAGCCTCGACTGATGTCGCGCTTTGAATTTTCTGGCTGATGGCATTGAGCATTGCTTCGCGTTCGGCCTGGCGTTGGGCGCGCGAGAAGGAACGCGCATTTTGCAAGGCGGTCGCAACCTGGGCGGCCAGGGTGGCCTGGATGTTGATGTCCTCATCACTAAAGGCATTACGCTGGTCTGACTGTACATCCAACACACCCAGCACTTCATCACCAATCACTAGCGGGACAGCCAGTTCGGATGCCGTGCCTGGCAGCAAGGGATTGGGCAGCCAGTCTGGTTCGGCGCGCACATCATTGATGACAACAGGTTGTCGGCTTCGGGCCGCGCGCGCTACCAACGATTGTTCCTGGTCTAATGGAATAATCGTTGTTTCGTGAGAGCCTTCGTGTTCGTTGCCTTCCTGCCAGCCACAGGCGGCAATCTCAAGGTGACCAGCATGTTCATTATAGGTAAAGACGTGGGCGTGGTACAAGCCAAACTGGCGCTGGGTCATCTGCACCACCGTCGCAAGCATTTTTTGAATATCCAACTCGCGCGAGGAAAGGGTGCTGATCTGGGAAACAGCCGCAAGCTGGCGGGCGCGCTTGGTCAATTCCACCTGACCGAGTTGGGTTTCTTCGAGCAGGCGCAAACCTTCGACATGTTCGCTCAACCGGCCCGAAATGGCATTGACAAGGGCCAGCATTTCAGGATCGGGGGATTCAATCCCAAGCACAGCCAATTTGCCGATGGTTTCGTCGCCAACTTTGATGGGAACGGAAAACGCAGCAGAGATGTCAGAATCGCCAGGTTGATACGCCTTAACTTCTTTCAAGTCATACAAGTAACTCAGGCTTTGGTCAGACTTGGTGTTGAAGTACTCTTCCCAACCTTCACGAGTCAGGCGGCGCGCTGATTCTTCGGCTTCGAAGCGGTAGCGTTCAGCGGTCTCTAATAGGCGCAGGTTCTCGACTTGTTGTGAGATCTGACGCGCAACTGTATTGACCAATTCTTCAACCCGGGCAATTGGCGACTGGCCTTCAATTTCCACAACCAGGTTGCCAAGCGCCTCGCCTGTAACGGCGATGGATGCAACAAAGGCATCTTCTTTTTGTTCTGGCTCTTCGTGGGTCAGCGGGGCGAGCATGTTTTTCTTGAACACAAACCCTAGTTCTTCAGGCTGATGGATGGCGTCCATGTATTCAGCCCAATTGGCGCGTGTCAGACGGCGAGACTGAGATTCAACTTCAGCACGGGCTTTTTCCACCTCTGCCAGGATGGTGGCATTTTGAATGGCAATAGCCAACTGCCCGGCCAGGGCTTCAAAGGCGGGTAAACCATCATCACTTAATGAACCTGCATGTTCACTTTGCATATCCAGCACACCCACCACCCTGTCGCCAATCAGCAAAGGCACAGCCATTTCAGAACGGGTAGCGGGCAGCAGGGGATTGGGCTTGAAGGCGGCGCTGGCAGCGGTGTCTGCGATCACCATGGATTTTTTCTCGATGGCTGCGCGCCCGTTGATGGAAGCCGTAGTCAACGGCAAGCGGTGGCCGCGCCCAATCAACTCCGCGCCGACAGCGCCTGTGCCAGCTTGCAGTACCAGGTTCGTCTGGCTGGGGTCGGTCAAATAAACTTGCACGTAGTACAGGTCAAATTGTTTGCGGATGAGTTCGGCGGCGTCGGTTAACATAATGTCGAGCGCGCGCACTTGCGAAACGGTGCGTCCGACTTCTGCGGCCAGTTCAAGGTTGCGGGTACGATCTGCCACGCGCTGTTCAAGGGTACCAAAGGCCTCGCGCAGTTGGGCGGTCATCAAGTTGAAGGTAGAAGCCAATACGCCGATTTCATCCTGGCTTTTGACTTCTGCAATTCGGTTCAAGTCACCCCCCGCAATGGCGGAGACAGTTGTGGTCAGTGCGCCAATCGGTTGGATGCTTCGTCGAACAGTAAGCCAGGCCAAAACAGACATGATGGCCGAAACAATTAAAATCAATATCGTTGCAGTGGTTTGGAATTGGCGGACAGGCGCAAGCAGTTCAGCTTGGGGCTGTTGGGCGAAGATCCCCCAACCGTTATCCAATCTGTCCGCATAGGCTATCCAGGTAACGTTGTTTTCATCTGTAAAAATAAGCTGCCCGATCTTTCCTTCGCGCAGGGCGGCAACTGGCGGGTAGGCGCTTAAGTCACGCAGTTCTCCGTCAGTATAAGTGGGATCTGGGTGGGCAACGACGCGGTTGTTTGCATCAACAATATAGGTGATTCCACCACCTTCTTCAATGTCAAGAACATCCTTGCTGATTTCGCTCAATTCGCTAACGATAGATGCCACGCCCACGATCTCCCCAAACCTATCATAGATGGGTGTGGACATATTGAGGGCAGGCTTGCCAATGGTGCGGCTGATGAGCGCTTCGAATGTGATTGGTGCCCCGCCCTTTGCTCCTAGAAACCAAGCGCGGTCATTGTAATCTATTAGGTCGGCATCATCATTGCGGGCCACGTTTATGCCATTTGTATTAGTAGTGTGAACCAAGAATAGATTTGGGTGCGCGCTGGCAATCACCTTCAAAGTGGCTTTCTGGCGCGCGGCGTTCATACTGGTGATATCAGGTAGCATGGACATTTCTTTTGTCGTGCGAACATGCTGTTCCAGCCAGGTGGAAACATTAGTGGCAAGGGACTGATTATTCTGCTGCAAGTTATGCAAGGCCTGCGCTTCGATCTGGCTCCCTGCCTGGATAGTGATAGCAGCGGTGAGAGCAATAAGAAACGGGACGGTTACAACCAGCACCAATGCAGTCAGGCGATTGGCGATGGATAAGTTGATTGTGCCCCAGGCCTGGCGGACTATGGATACCAGCAAAATCACTGTGGCAAGGCCAATCATAAAAGGAGCTATAGCAGCCGTTTCATTTGCAACACCGCGAAAGCCCGGATTCCAGAGCTCGATGCCAGTCAAAACCAAGGCCAGCAGCACAAGCGCGACCCGGGCGCGCAGCCTGGAACTCTTGAGTAAAACCCAGTTATACAATACCGCAGAAAAAATCACCGAATACGCAACAGCGACCCAAAAGATATTGGAGAGCAGCAGCGTACCCATGATAGGTGTAATCATCATGACAATGAACAGCAGTTCGCTGCCCGCCTTGTAACGCCCCTGGCGGATCAAAAAGTAGCCCAAGAGACTACTGATGGTTAGTATGACGGTGGTTGGCACCAGGATGGCATCTTCGATATTAAACTGGCCTTGCTGCCGAATGACCGCATAGATCGAAATGAGCATAAAGGCCGCGTTCACAGCCGTAAAGATGCCCGCTGCCCACAAACCGCGCTGCTTTTGCCTTTCTTCTTCGGTTACACCATTGTTTTTGGCGTTATATTGTTCACTCATCGTGACCTCGCTTCTTTACTTCAGCAGAACTCTTTCTGCCGGCTGTCTTAATTAAGGCTGGTTTCATCGCCGTCAGGCTGGCGGTTTGTTCCGATATTGGCGCTAACCCGCGTTGCACCGAGCGCCAGCCCAACTTCACGGATGGCGGTCTGCATGGCTTCTTCCACGCTGGTGGTGCGCTGGATCTTCTGGCCGATGGCGCTGGAGAGCGATTCCAGATCTGCCTGTGATTTGGCCTGTTCAAACGAGCGCACGTTTTGAATGGAAGTGGCTACCTGCGCCGCGAGCGTAGTCTGGATGCTGATATCTGAATTTGTGAAGCGGCCCACCTGATCAGATTGCACATCGAAAACACCGATCAAATTTCCACCGACGATCATTGGCACGGCCAGCTCGGAACGCGTATCCGGCAAGAGCGGGTTGGGCAGAAAGTCCGGCGCTTTGGTCACATCGTTGACCGTCACACCCTGGTGTTCACGCGCCGCGCGCGCCACCAATGATTGTTCGCGGTCAAGCGGGATGAAGAGTCCTTGATCTTTCATTTGGCGCCCAGGTTCGCCCGCGCCAGCAGCCAAAACCAGGTTTTCACCCGATTCATCCAATAGATAGATATGGGAATGGTACAAGTTGAAACGATCTTTGGTAAGCTCCACCACTGCTTGCAAGAGCCTATCGGTTTCCAAAATGGTCGCAATGGCGGTGCCCACTTCAGCCACCGTTGCCAGGTCTTTGGTGCGCTCTGTTACCCGTTGTTCGAGCGAACCGATCAGGTCGCGCAAACGAAGTGCCATGGTGTTGAACGTTGATGCTACTTGCGCAATTTCGGTAGCGCCAGAAACCTCGGCTTCAGCGGTGAGGTCGCCATCTGCCAGTTGGGTTGCAACCTGCGAAAGATGAACCAGGGGAGCTGCCAGGTTACGGGCTAAAACAACGCCGGCCGCTCCCGAAAGAACAGCGAAGCCCAGGATTGCCGCAATCGACGCTATAAAGAAAGTAACGATCCCTCGATTGGCCTCTGCTGTTGGCAGCTCAGTTAGCACCGCCCATTGCGGCGCGCCAAGAGGAACATAGGTTCCCACGACGCTTTCGCCCAACAGGCCCGGATAAGACTCAACCTCCTGGGTAACATCAGTTGCAGCGGTTGGATTTTTTACAAACTCGGAGACTTCGAAGATTTGACCGACATTTTCACCGCGCAATACGCGGGATGTATCCCGGAAAGCAATCAAAGCGCCCTGGTTATCCACCACATAAACATAGCCTGTTTCACCGACCAGGAGTTGGTCGACCAGGTCCCACATGAATTTCAGGTTGAGTTCTGCGGCCAGGACGCCCTGGAAATCACCGAAGATGTCCTGGACAGGTACGGCAATGACTGTCAGGGGCTCGCTGGTCAAATCATCGAAATAGACCGGACTGATATAACGCTGCCCGGCCCTGGGCAGGCTGACCAGGGTTTCTTCCTGGAGTTTTTCTTCGAATTGAGGCGACAATGAAGACGAAAGCCGGGAACCGCCTGCCATTGGGCGGCCAGTTTCATTTAGCAAAGCTGTTTGACGGAAAGCCGGCTCCAACCCTGGCAGGCTTCCAAGTAGCTCCCGCCGGGTGGTTGGATCTGCCGTGACCGGATTGCTAATATCGACCGCGGTTTCCAGAATGCTGAATTTCTCCTGGATGGAACCCGCTACAGTTTTGCTGGCGTTCAGCGCAATGAGTTCCAGTTCGGCAGCTGTTTCCCTTTGAAGGCTTCGATAGTTGGCAAAAATCGCCAGGCTGCCGATTACCAGCAGAGACACCACGCTCAATGTAAAAAAGGCAATCGCCAGGGTCACGGTCAAACTTCGCGCAGATTGTGTTCCATTTTTATTAGCATTCATAGTCATCTCGTCCCATTGGTTTAACTTTGCGGAGATACCGGCCTATCTCCGCCTGAAAGCCATCAATTATTCCAGGGGCAGGCCCAGGTAAAACAACATCAGAATCTCTAGCGAATGATCTCGTTCGCCTGCTTCAGCAAGCCTTCGGGAACAGTCAGGCCAAGCTGCTGGGCAACCGTGAAGTTAATCTGGATAAAATTCTCTGGTGTGGAAGCCGGGATGGTGCCTGCCTGGGTTCCTTTGAGCACTTTATCGGCCAGGGGCGCTGCCAGCCGGCCCGATTCCGCCAAATCTACATTGACGCCAAAGAGAGAGCTGTACCCGTCAATAGAGTTGTAGACCCCGCCAAACGGAATCTGGTGATCGTAGGAAAATTTACCCACGGCTGTAAATACATCAGGCAAGGTTGCCAGGGGCTCCACGAGGAACAGAATTGCATCCATGCCAATATCATCTGTTGCTGAGCGCGCGGCCAATTCTGCTTGAATCTCAGCCGGGCTATCAGCTGGGAAATCGATCAACGTTACGCCGGCAGCCTTGGCTAGCGGAGCAAGCGCTTCCAACTGAGGAGCTACGATGGGGTAACCGCGTTGATAAGGCATCCAAATTCGTTTGGCGTCAGGAGCGATTTCGCGCAGTATCTCGAAGCGCTTGACGGTAATATCAATCCCGGGGAAGCGAACGCCGGTAATATTTCCGCCAGGCTCCCGAACGCTGTCGATGATGCCCATCCCCTCTGTAAAAGCAAAGGCAAAGACAACAGGGATATTTGTATCCTGCGCAATGATCTTTGCTTCGATCGTGGCTTCGGTTGGGGTCACAACAATTAAGTCCACTTTGTCATCTACAAATTTCTTGAGGACGCTCTGGTATGTGGGAATATCAAAGTTAACAGTCTGAACATCGTAGATGATATTTTCGCCTTCGATATAGCCCAGGTCAGTCATGCCGGCCTTGAAACCATCTGCGATGGGAGTGACAAATTCCAGGCCAACCAGGATGCCCACCTTGTACACTTTGGCTTGAGCGGCGCTGCCACAGCCGCTCAAGAGCAGGGATGCAACAATTAGTAGTGAGAATATCGCCCAAATCTTTTGGTGCTTTCCTTGAGAATTCTTTTTGTCTGACATAATATTGCTCCTTTTCTGTGGTTCGTTCTTGCTTGATATCGAAGGTTGACTTTTATTGATGCGCGTTCATTTATTAGATATGGTTTGATCAGACTGTGTTAATTGCGCACTTGTTTTTGCCTGTAAAACATGACCCAATTCGCGCGCGGTGATTTTCAGGGCTTCTTCCATGGAGGTGGTGCCCTGAATTTTCTGCGTGATCAGGTTGAGATTTCTTTCATATTCGGCGCGGTGACGGTTTCGTTCTTCCAATTGGCGGCGCTCGGTAACATCCTGGTTCGCGCCATACCAGCGGAGTATCTTTCCGTTCTCGTCGCGTTCCAAATTGATGTTTACTGTGATGTAGCCGATTTCACCATCTGCAAAAATGATGCGATGTTCCAGGTTTGCTTGAAAAAAGCGTTCCTTGGATTCGATACTTTTTTGAATTTCGGCCCCGACAAGCGGCGCATCATCGGGGTGGACGAAAATTCGAGCATAGTCGGCGGATGAGATTCTGTACCCGCCAACCTGTTCAACAGAAGTACGGAAGATCGAGTAGAAGTGGTCGTTGAAGGTAAAGAGGTCTTTTTCCAGGTCGTATTCCCAATTGCCAATACGGGCAACTCTGAGCGCATCTGATAAAAGCTCCTGGCTGTGTTGGACTTCTGTGTATGAGCGGGCATTTTGTACGGCTGATGCAATTTGTGAGGCCAGCGTGGTCTGAACGGCGATATCTGCATCTGTGAAGCGCCCGACTATATCGGATTGCACATCGAACACGCCAATCACTTTTTCACCGACCATCATTGGCACGGCCAATTCGGAATGGGTATCAGGTAGCAAGGGGTTGGGCAGGAAATCCGGCTCCTGGGTCACATCGTTGATAGTTACGCCCTCGCGTTCACGCGCAGCGCGCGCTACCAGCGATTGTTCACGATCGAGAGGAATGGAGCGTTTTTCAGAAACCATCTGGCGGCCAACTTCTCCCGCACCGGAGGCCAGAACGAGATTTTCGCCTGTGTCATCCAATAAATAAATATGAGAGTGGTATAAGCCAAAGCGCTCTTTGGAGAGATTGACGACTTCTTGTAACAAGACATCAATATCAAGGATGGTGGAAGCCGCCGTACTGATTTCAGACACCGTGGATAGCGCTTTGGTGCGTTCTGCAACGCGTTGTTCCAGTGAACCAATCAGCTCGCGCAAACGGAGAGTCATTGTGTTGAAAGTAGCGGAAACCTGGGCAATCTCGGCCGGGCCAGAGACTTTTGCTTCCACAGCCAGGTTGCCGCCCGCAATTTCGGTTGCAGCATGAGAAAGTTCGATCAGGGGGGTCGCTAGGCGGCGGGCCAGGAAGAGGCCGGCCACGCCGGCCAGAACCGCGAATGCTAAAATAGTGATGAAGCTTGCTATCAGACTCTGAACGATGGGTTGATTTGCTTCAGCTGTTGGTAATTCGGTCACGACCGCCCATTGCGGTGAACCAAGAGGAACATAGCTACCCACCACGGTTTCCCCAATCAAACCGGTATAAGACACAATTTCTGGAGTTAGATCTTCCAGCGCAGACGGATTCTCGATAAACGCGGCCACTTCGCTGATTTGTGCGACATTTTCACCGCGCAGCACGCGGGCTGTATCACCAAACGCAATCAGGTTACCCTGGTTATCGACCACGTAAGCATAGCCGGTTTCACCCACTTCGATTTGGTCAACTAAATCCCAGATAAACTTCAGGTTCAGCTCGGCAACGAGTACGCCCTGAAAATCCCCAAATGCATTTTGGGCGGGAATTGCGATAACGATTAATGGCTCACTGGTCAAATCGTCAATGTAAACAGGACTGATAAATCTCTGTCCATCTTTGGTTTGGGCAAGCAGATCATCCCCTTTGAGTTGGGACTCAAACTGCGCTGACAATGTGGATGACAGACGGGACAGGGTAGAAACTTGACGACCACCTGGATTGAGCAAAGTCAACTGCCGAAAGGCGGGCTGCAAGCCCAATAAGTTTTCGAGAACTGTTTGACGTGTTGCAGAGTTTGCAGTAACAGGGTTGCCAAACTCGACCGAAGTTTCCAGAACGCTGAATTTCTCCTGAATGAAACTGGTAACAGTTTTGCTGGCTTCCTGGGCGATGAGCTGTTGCCTGATGGCAACAGTCTCCTGGTAGGCTGAGTAGTTGGTAAAGATTGCCAGGGTGCCATTCGCGAGCAGGATGACGATACTCAAGCCAAAGAAGGCAATCGCCAGTGTTGCGGTCAGGCTTCGCGCAGGTTGTGTTCCATTTTTATTAGCATTCATAGTCATCTCGTCCCATTGGGTTTGCTTTGCGGAGATACCGGCCTATCTCCGCCTAAAACCATCGATTATTCCAGGGGCAGGCCCAGGTAAAACAACATCAAAATCTCTAGCGAATAATCTCATTCGCCTGTTTCAACAGACCTTCGGGTGCCGCCAGCTGAAGGTCTAAAATCCGCTTGTAGTTGATGCGCAACCACCCTTCGGGCGTCACAATAGGCAGGGTACCAGCAGGCGCTCCTTGCAATATCTTCTGCGCCAAAGGGGCAACCAGCTTACCTATCTCGATATTATCTGGAGCGTAGGTGAAAATTGCTCCCTGGCCAATCTGGCCAGCCGTGCTGCCGGCCACTGGCAGGTTGTGTTCTGTTGCAAATGTACTGATAGCTTTCCAGCCTTCAGGGGATTGATTCACAGGTTCAGGGATGACCAGGATCGCATCAATCATGACTTGCCCATCCTGGATTTGCTGCTGTAAACCAGTCTCGATATCTGCCACATTTTGAATGTTAACTACTACTAGCTCAATACCAAGTCCCAAAGCGGCTGGCTCCAGGAGCTTCAATGACCCCAGGCTGGATGCATAATCCGGATTATGCAAGATCAAAACTTTCTTAACTTCAGGCGCGATCTGTTGAAGGAACTCGAGTCGCTTGGGGGCCAGGTCAGGACCTCGCGACTGTACCCCGGTAAGATTTCCGCCAGGTTCACGAACATTTTTGATCAGGTCACTTCCCTCTACATTTGTATTGGCAAAAACCACGGGAATATTTGTCCCAGCTGTGGCTTCCTTGGCTATAGAGGCCGCTCCCGTGGGAAACGTAAAAATCAAGTCAACCTCGTCTGCTACAAATTTCTCAAGGATTTCCCGCGCTTTTCCTTCCTCATTGGCAACATTGCTGACCAACTGCACATCGTAGATAACATTTTCGCCTTCTACATAGCCTAATTCTGTCATCTGCGCTTTGAAACCATCTGTGATTGGCTGAAAGGCATCCAAACCAGACAAGATTCCAATTCGATATACCTTGGCATCTTGTGGGCTGCCACAGCCGCTCAAGAGCAGGGAGGCAATAATTAGCAATGAGAATATCGCCCAAATTTTTTGGTGCTTTCCTTGAGAATTCTTTTTGTCTGGCATAATATTGCTCCTTTATTGAAATTGTTTTATGAGATATTGCGCAAAACAATAACATACCCATCATCCATCGGGGTAATTATGGTTATAAATGTTCGCTTGTCAGGCCAAACAATTTCGCCTGTCTGTTGGGTTTTGATATCATCGGCCTTTCCCAAAAGCTGTTCAAGCGAATCGCAACCGGGCTCCAAAACCAAAAGCTTGCCGAGCTTAATTTCGTAATTCGCAAATAATTGTTCAGCGGCAGTATTGAAAAGCACCAGTTTCTTGTCGTTATCCAGGACCAATGTTGCGTCTACTGCACACTGTAAAACCGCATTTAAGCGTTTGCGGTCCTGCGCCATTTCTGTAAAGAGATTGGCATTTTCCATTGCAATCGCCGCCTGACTGGCAATTGCCTGCAAGAGAAGCATGTGTTCAAACGAGAAATAATCAGGGTATTCATGCACCAGTACCAGTAAACCGAGCAGACCAAAACGGCCAAACATCGGCACAACCACCACCGAACGTGACGAGTCTCCTTCTACAACCGGCCAACGCGCGTCTTTGCGAACATCGCCAATCACAAACCCCTGTCGAGTATTCTTAACCTGAGCCAGCAAGGGAGTCAAATCCGGCAGCTCTGACACAAAATCATTTTCTGATGAGACACGATGCTTCTTGTGAACAATCCCTTGCGGTTCAAGCAAAATGAGATGCCCTAAAAACGCCCCCAGTGTTTCAACCGTGCGACGCAGAATAATATCGGTCAGTTCGTTTACATCCGGCCGGGCGCTCAACTCACGCCCGATTTCGGGCAGCAGGTTAAGCTCTTTGTTGCGGCGGCGGATGACATCCTCGGCTTCCTTGACTCGTAAACGGGTGCGGATGCGCGCCAAAAGTTCGCGGCGGTCGAAGGGCTTCGTCACGTAGTCATCCGCGCCCATATTCAGGGCCGATTGCATATCCATCGCTTCGAGCCGGGCCGCAGTCAGGATGATGACCGGGATGTGCCCGATTGCCGGGTCTGAACGAATTTCCTGCAAAGTCTGGAAACCGTCTTTAATGGGCATGTTCATGTCGAGCAAAACCAGATCGGGCAGTTCAGTGCGCGCCTTGGCAAGCGCTTCTTCTCCATTGCAGGCGGAAATACAAGCGTAACCTTCATTGGTCAGGTAGCGGACCAGCAGGGAAACGTTATCCGGCAAGTCATCGGCGATCAGGATTTTCAAAACGGATTTTGTCTCTGGCCCCTGTGAAGGAGCTTCGCTCCCCAGATCTTCCATGGCTTTTACCACAAGCTGGCAAACACGCTCAGGCCGAACCGGCTTGATGATGATTTCATTGACACGCAGCCGCCGGGCGGTAATTTTCAAGCCAGGAATGTCATAGGCTGTTACCAGCATGATATACGATGGCCGCCCCGCCGGGTGCGATTGCAGCTTCTCGATCAGTTCGAGACCATTCATGCCGGTCATCATCATGTCGGTGATCAGGAAATCAACCGGCTTGTCTTGCACCAAGGTAAGCGCATTTTCTCCACTCCTGGCTGAAATGACATCAAGATGTGGGCTGATTTGCGAAATCGCGCGCGCCAGGGTGGTGGCCGTGCTGGGGTGGTCATCGACAACCAGGATACGGAGATTGGGAGAATTTACAGTGTCCATCCATCATATTTTGATCTACTTCTGTCAAGTTGAGAGATGGGGATTTGCCCCGAAAAGTTGGTGAAAGTTGGCGGCAACAAAAAACTGCCTTCGGGGAGAAAGCAGTTTCGGCCAGCTTACAGCAAAAGAACGGCGGTCAGTCTGCCATGAGACGGTAGCCAATCCCGCGTACGTTAAATAAATAAATCGGCGCGCGCGGATCTGGTTCGATAGCCTGACGGATATTATGGATGTGCCACTTGGATAATTCCTGGGCTTCACGCGCATCCACCTGGTAGCCCTGGGCCTCGGTAACCAGGGTTTTGTAATCAACGACTTTAGGCGCGTGCCTCGCAAGCACAAGCAGAAAGTCAAACGAAGCTGCAGCCAGGCTGACCGCGCGCTCATCAACGCTCACCCTGCGGGCATGGGTGTCCAGCACGAGCGCCCCGCGCTTGAGATATCGGTCTGTTTGTGGAATGGTCGGCGAATATAGGGGTAACGATCCGACATTTTCAGAATCGAGGGCTTTTAGTTCCGCCTGTAACAGCTCAATATGAGCTTGTATCTCGCGGCGACGGCGGTCCTTTTGTTGGGCAGCCAGAATGGTGCGGGCGCGTTCGATAATCGTTTCGGGCTTGAGCGGTTTCAATAAGTAATCTGTTGCGCCGCGCCGAAGGGCTTCGACCGCCGAATTTAGGTCGGGTTGGGCGGTGAACAAAACGACCGGCAGGTTGGGGTGTTGGCTGCGTACAAATTCGAGCACTTCCAGCCCGGGCATCCCGGGCATGCGAATATCCATAAATACCAACTCGAACGAGGTTGTCTGCATGAAAGACAGGCCCTGTTCACCATCTTGGGCCGTGGTCACTTCAAAGCCTGCCTGTTGCAAAATGCGCGCCAGGGTTTGGCGCAAGGAGGCTTCATCGTCAATGATCAGAATTTTGCTGCTACTGTTCATTTTTTACCTTTACGTTTTGGACTGACCGGAAGCCAGATGCTGAAGACCGCGCCTCGTTCGGGGTTATTTTCTGCAAGGATGCGCCCGTCATGTTTTTGAATGATTTCGTGTGAGATTGTCAGGCCCAACCCGGTTCCGCTTTCCTTGTTGGTGATAAAAGCGTTGAAGATGTTTGGCAAAATCGATTCTTCGATGCCCAAACCTGTGTCGCTGACCTTGACCAGTATCTGTTCATCATCTGGAATATACTGGGTGGTAACCGTGAGTTGGCCGCCACGCGGCATGGCGTCTATTGCATTCATAAACAAATTCAAAATCACCTGTCGAATTTGATCAGGGATAGCATATATTTGGGGCAAGGCGGGATCGGGTTGAAAATTAAAGATGATGCTCTTATGGCGCATAAAAGTTGAGGTCAGGGCATAAATATCTTCAACGATTACATTCAAGATGGTTTCCTTGTAATCTTCCGACTGGGATGTTCGATAAGTAGCTCGCAAGCGGCCAATGAGCAATGACATTCGCTCTGTTTCAGATAAAATAATATCCAAATCTTGCCGGCTTTGCTCTGAAAGATTCGCATCTCCTTTGATAAGGAAAAGCGCATTTTGAATGGCTTGCAGCGGGTTGTTTAACTCGTGCGAAACAGAAGCCAGTAAACGCCCGATGACTGAAAGCTGCTCGATTTGAATTAGTTGTGCCCTGGTTTCTTTTTCTTTGCGCAGCAACTTTTGCAAATCGCTGTAGAGTTCTGCCTTTTGCAAGGCAACAGCCAATTGATCGGCAATGGCTGTCATTAATTTTATTTGACGGTCTGTAAAAATGCGAGGCGGTACTTCGTGGATGTCGAGAACGCCCAAGACTTGATTATTAATTTTGATCGGAACACATAACTCCGATTGTGTGCGCGGGAGTAAAGGGTTGCGCTTAAAAAAGACGACATCTTCCACGTGGTTGGTCGCAAATGACTCACCTACTTCGGCAACATGTCCCACAATGCCGTCTCCAATCGCCAGGCGGTAGCCCTGGGCCAGGAGTATTTCCGCATTTTCTCCACTGGCGTGGCGCATAATCATATACCCGTTTTCGGGTTCTGACACAAATACTTGCACATGATAGTACCCGAAGTTGTTCTGCAGGAGCTCTGTAATTTCCCGCATGAGTTGGTCTGGATCCAAGGTTGCAGCCAGGCCGCGGGTGATCTCATACAAAGAATTTATCTCCCGCAAATCCTCGCGGGTTTTCTCTATCAGGCTGGCATTATCGATTGCAATCGCAGCCTGGGTACCCAGCATTTCAAGCAAACGACAATCGTTTGCTTGAAATGCATTTGCCTGTTGGCTGTCGGCGCTGATGGTACCAACACATCGGTCATTGCTTTGAATGGGCGCAACAGTAAGGGATCGATATGTAAGGGGTCTTTCAGTGGATGAATAAAAAAGAGGCTCATCTTGGACATCAGGAATGTTGAGCGCTTGCTTTGTTAAGGCGACATGGCCTGCAATTCCTTGCCCGACGCGAATATTTAACTGTTTTGAAGAACGATCCTTTTGTCCTGTAATTGCCCTGGGAATCAAAAGTTGTCTTTCTTCGTCAATCATATGCAAGGTGATGTGCTCGGCAGCGGGAATCAGTTCCCTGGCAGATTCGACGATGTATTGCAAGACTGTTTCAATCCCTATTCGCTCTGTTTCGCTTAGCGCATGTGTAATTTTGGCAAGCGAATTGGCTTCGGCCAATTGCCTCTTTATTTTTTCATTCTGTTCGGCTGTCCAAAGCGCAAGCGCAATCTGGGATGCAACCAACTGCGCATATATTAAATCTTCGCCTGAAAAAAGGTGGTTTGAACCAAACCCGTAAATGACCACGCCAAACCTATATTCTCCCGCGATGAGTGGAACGGCCAATTCGGAATCAACTGATATTTTTAACTCTGTTATTGTTGAAAAATCGACAATATAAGGTGGCCCCAGCCTGGGATTGATCACCAGCGCTTGCCTGCCTGTTAGTACAAATAAATCGGTAACCGGCGGGCCAGAGGTCAAGACAATATCAGTAAAAGGTTTTTCTACCGGTCGTGTAGATGTGAGCAGCTCCATTTTCTTTTGAACCGAGTCCCAAGACAGGATATAGGCATAATCGGCGACGAACAAATTGGCCAAATGATTGGCAAGGTAGTAGTATTTTTGATCTGGTGTTTTGGGGTCTAAAATATTCCTGGTTGCAATGCTTATCAGCGTGATGAATCTTTTACTGAAATTTAATTCGATACTCATTTTTGAACGTTTGGCTACTTCTTTTTTGAGCAACCCCACACTGTAGCCGGCGGCTATTACCATTAGATTTCCCGGCCAACCGGCAGTGAATAATGTCAAGCCGGGTATCCCTTCCGCTATAAAAAAAAGAGCAGCATTCACGAAAATGCTCACACCCCCGGCAATTAGACCTGCCCTGGGGCCGAAAAGCCATCCAGCCGCCGCAACAGGAATGGTAACCAGGGCTGCGGTAACAGGCCCACTTACATCAAACATTGGCTTGAACAGTACAATATAAAAAAGCCCCAACACAAGGATGTCAATAACGCGTTCCCGCGTTTGGGTGGGTCTGAAAAGTTTTTGCAAGTTTCTCATTTCTGATTTATCCCTGTGAAGACAGTCTTAGTGTTCCGGGCACGCTGCCGCGCCACATTTCGATGCGTCGAAAAGATTCGATATATCCCATTTGATAAAACGCGGGCAGATGCGGGTCGATGACCTGGATGTTTTCAAGTTGTGTAACCAGGCGCAGGAAATGGTGGTGCAGATGGCTTAGGAATGCCCAGGCCATTGTTACCGGATCACCTGTTTCGGTTTTGTAGGCAAAACGAGTTAGGGTGAATTTTTGTCGTTGGTATACTAACCAGCCTTCGCTGCCGTCGGCAAGCGTCAGCCGCAGCCCTGAAACATCCTGGGCGTTGAAAAGCGATTCGGACTGGTTTGTCCAGGGTTGGGTGCCGCGATAGCGTCCAACCAGGTCGAGCGCTTCGGCGCGTTGTAAACGTCTGGCATCTGCAACGATGGGATCAGGTGGTGGTACGGTTGGCGAACGGCGCAGGACCAGAAGCTCTCCGACTTCGTAAAAGCCCAACTTTAGGAACAGTTGCTGGGCGGGGACATTGTTTTTGATCACTTCGAGCATTGAAAAGCTTATTTTCAGGTTTTCAGCTTGTTTCAGCAACCCGTTCATCAGGGCCAGACCCGTACCGCGTCGCCGCGTATCAGGAATGACCCCCAGTCGTGTTATCCAGGCCCGGTCGGCGCGCAGGCCGAGCATGGCTACGCCGAGCATGTCACCGTGGTGAGTGGCAACCAGGGAGTGATCCAAGTCCACGTCGTAAGTGCGAATATATTCTTCGAGCCGCGCTGCGTTCATCGGCATGGGAACCATGTAATCAACACGGGTTTGGTTGTAAATTGCAACAAGCTGGTCGATGGTGAACTGGCTGGCGGGGATGAGCAGTATCGAATTGTCTGTCATGTTGATGGCTATTTCAAAAATGAAGCGATTTGGACGAGGAATTGATTGACTTTCAACAGGGGTTTGCTGATGTATCCATCACAGCTATAGCTTTCGGCCATACTACGGGCAGTTTCTTCGGGCCAGGCTGTAAAAACGACGATAGGAATTTGGGCGGTTTCCGCTTCGGCGCGTAACCAACCCGCCAGCGTTTGACCGTCATAATCGGGAAGGCCCAGGTCGAGTAAGATCAGGTCGGGGTGCTCCGCCAGGGCCATTTCCAGCCCGGTTTCCGCGTCAGAAGCGTGAGTAACCTGGTAGCCGGCTGAAAGTAATACTTTACGTGCCAGTTCAGCATTATCGGGAATATCTTCCACCATCAAGATTTTTTTCATCAGTAAACTCCGCGAGTAGAAAATCAGCCGATCGGCCAGAGTATCCCAAATATCAACCAGGCTACAGCCAGGGCCATGACCGTGTTAAATAATGTAACCAACAGAAAGACAATGACAGGAGGCCAGCCCATTTCTTTTAACTGGCTGGTTGAGAGCTCCATGCCCATACACACAAAGGCCAACAGAAAGGCCCAGTTTTTGATGGCTTCAATGGTGGTTCCCCTGCCGCCGTCGATCCAACCGAGAGTGTATAAAACGGAGGCAAGCACAAATCCGAGCACGAATTTCGGAAAACGCTTCCAGATCAAGCTAAGGCTGGGGCGTTCGTCCGGCTTGCGCTCAACCACGGTGGCAAAATAAAAAGCCAGAAAAAAGGTTACCAGTCCGATGAAAGCGTTTTGGGTCGCTTTGACAATCGAGGCGATCGTTTGAGCCTGTTCGCCGTAGATCGTGCCTGCGCCGACTACCGCGGCTGTCGTGTCGATGTTTCCGCCAAACCATGCTCCGGCCACATCCTGCGGTAGACCGAGCCAGGTTGCCACAAGCGGCGTGATTACCATCAGCGGCAGCGCGACCAAAATGACCAGGGTGGTGACGTAGGCGACTTGTTCCTTCTTTGCGACCACTGATCCGGCTGCGGCAATCGCCGCGGAAACGCCGCAGACTGCCAGGGCGGTGGACATCACTGCGCGCAGTTTTTCGTCCAGGCCAAATTTGCCCGAAAGCCACCAGCCAAAGAAAAATACACTGGTAATCATAATTAAACCCTGTAACACCGCGCCCCCGGCCGCAGAAACCAGAACTTTGAAGCTGATGCTTGCGCCCAGTAATACCAGCCCAATTTTTAAAAATAACTCTGTGCGGATTCCGGGCCGCACGAATTCACGAATTTTAAGTGCCTTCAAAGCAAGATTGCCCGCGATACCCAAAATTGCGCCCCATAGCGGGTATTCCACAGCCCTGCCGGGGATTCCCATGGGCAATTGCAGCTCATAAACCTGACGGGTTAGCAGCCAGGCTAGCCAGGCCAGAACCAGAGAGATTGCAAGGCCCGCTAAATGGGCTGTCAGTTGAGCGGAAATAAAGGGTGATTCGTGTTTTTTGGAATGGGGCATGGTTATTCTTTACCTTCGATTAAAAAGCGATGTTCAGTCCATTTTGCCCAAGCAGGCCCAGGCTGGCGAGCAGGATGATGAAAAAGGCCAGAACAAGCGCTAGCCAATCTTCATTGATGGGATGTTTTTTGCTTTTCTTTGGTTGATGTTTGCGCACAAAACACTTCCCTTCTTTACGACAAATATCAGAGAACCAAAAATTTGTTTTTCAGACAATGTTAAAAGTATACAACCAAACCATACACTGACCACCTGACAGTTTCTTTGTAAAAATAAATGCGCCAGTTTTTGGCTGGCGCATAAGAAGGATAAGCGTTGTGGGCATCAAAACAAGAACGGAATCATGTTCTTGCGCTCTGCCGGATAGTCTGGAAAGCGCTGGCGGTACCACTGGCGGGCTTTTATACTGCGGGCGCTCAAGTAACCGAGCATGGCAATAAAAGCCAGCAGGGTGAATAAATGGCGCGAGAGCAGCAAGATGCCGAGCCAGGCCAGCAGCTCGAAGAAGTAGTGCGGACAGGTTGCTTTTTCAAACCAGCCGCCGCGCGGAATGTGATAGCCGTCGCCGGTTTTCGCAAATCGGCCAGTAGTTTGTGATGATAGAATTGCCGATCTCGCCGATAACGACAAACACAATCCCAACGATGAAGAGGGCGTCCATTGTGGCAACGGCCTGAACGTTAAGGGCGCTGATTAATCCGGCAATCAGGGCATACGTGATAACGATTATCACAAAGGTAAACGGCTGCATCGGTCCGGAATATTTATGAAGGAACAGGACTTCATAGGTACGCTTGCCGAAATGAACCAGGATGGCAGCGTAGACCAGCCATTGCGTCAGGCTGGCTGAAGCCAGGTAATGCAGGGCGAAAATTGTCGCGGTGATGATGACCCGTAAAAAATAAAGCACGAACATGCCGAAGCGGGACAGTACGCCCTTTTCGGTGCGGAATTTGCTGTAGCGCATAGCCAGCAGTTCGAAGTAATCCAAAAACCCAAGCAGAATGGCAAAAACGCCAAAAACGCTGTAAAAGAGTATCGCGATAATATTCCAGTCCGAGGGAAAAAACATGATAAGACTCCTTGATTCAGAAGTTGCCAAGTTGTTTTACTATAGTTGCTGCCAGCCCTTCGAGTTTTATCTTGAAAGCTCAGAAGCTATTATCACATTGTTTACACTAACTCGATATTACATTTGTAGAAAAAATACGGAACAATATCACCCCCCGGGAACAGGGTCTGTTTGACTTTTTGGGGATAAGTTGTGTATAATTCACTGGCGTTTATTAATATTAGGTTAATAGCGCATATCCATTCATAATACAAAGGAATACGCGGATGCCTGATGTCTTACTCGATGTTCAGGGACTGGAAACCCAGTTCCGCACGCCTGACGGTGTTGTTCATGCAGTGAATGGGGTCTCATTTGCAGTAAAGGAGGGGGAAACGCTCGGAGTGGTTGGTGAAAGTGGATGTGGAAAAAGTGTAACCATGCTTTCGGTGCTGGGTCTGATCCCCTCGCCGCCCGGAAAAGTTACGGCAGGTAAGGCAATTTTCAACGGGCACGACCTGCTCCAAATGCCCCGCGAGGAGCTTCGCCATGTCCGCGGCGCTCAGATAAGCATGATTTTTCAGGATCCGATGACCTCTCTCAACCCGGTGTTGACGATTGGTCGCCAGTTGGAAGAGCCACTCATACTCCATCTGGGTATGAACAAGAAACAGGCCAGCGACCGGGCCGCCGAATTGCTTGAAATGGTCGGAATCCCAAACGCAAAAGACAGATTAAAAGATTATCCACACCAGTACTCAGGCGGTATGCGCCAGCGGGTAATGATTGCGATGGCGCTTTCCTGTAGTCCGCAAATCCTGATCGCCGATGAACCTACTACGGCGCTGGATGTAACCATCCAGGCCCAGATCACCGATTTGGTCAAGCGCCTGCGCGACGAACTCGGTATGACCGTCATCTGGATCACGCACGACCTGGGGGTCGTGGCCAACCTGGCTAAGCGTGTGCTGGTGATGTATGGCGGTTTTATTATTGAAGAATCCCCGGTAAAAGACCTTTATGCAAACCCCAGCCATCCCTATACCATTGGGCTTTTGGGAAGTTTGCCGCGTATCGATAGTGACGAGCACCAGCGTTTGTACTCTATTGAAGGGATGCCCCCTGTTCTTTATCGAAAACCCGAAGTTTGTCCCTTTGCGCCACGTTGCAAGTGGGTGATGGATCGATGTTGGAAGGAAAACCCCACGTTGACCGAAGTTTCTCCCGAGCATCGTGTGGCTTGCTGGGTGGATGTCAAAACCGGGAAGGCGCGCTAATGTCTGCAGACCAGAAAATTCTTCTCCAGGTTCGTGATCTTAAAAAGCATTTTCCCATTTTTCGCGGGGTCTTCCAGCGCCAGGTAGGCGCTGTTCGCGCTGTGGACGGAATCACTTTTGATGTCTATCAGGGTGAAACGCTTGGGTTGGTGGGTGAGTCGGGTTGTGGAAAATCCACTGCTGGACGCACCATCCTGCAACTTTATAAACCGACCGCTGGCAGCGTGGTGTTTGATGGGGTGGACTTGGTCCATATAAAAGCAGAAGAAATGCGCCAGATGCGTCGCAAGATACAAATGATTTTCCAGGATCCTTATGCCAGTTTGAATCCGCGCATGACGGTAGGCGAAATTGTTGGTGAGCCGCTCATGGTGCATAATATGGCAAGCGGTCGAGAAATTGAGGAGCGGGTCAAGGATTTGCTCGATAAAGTGAACCTTAACCCCTCTTTTTCATCTCGCTATCCGCATGAGTTCTCTGGCGGTCAACGCCAGCGCATCGGTATCGCCCGCGCTCTTGCGCTGCAACCCTCCTTTATTATTTGTGATGAACCCATTTCGGCGCTGGATGTTTCCATCCAGGCCCAGGTTGTCAATCTTCTTGAAGAACTGCAAAAACAATTTAATCTGACCTATATGTTTATTGCCCACGATCTTTCGATGGTGCGACATATATCAAACCGGATTGCGGTTATGTATCTGGGGGTTTTTGTCGAATTGGCAGATCGCAATACCCTTTACCATGAACCATTGCACCCCTATAGCCAGGCTCTTCTTTCGGCGGTTCCCATCCCGGATCCAATTTTGGAAGAGCAGAGAAGCCGCGTTATTTTGCAAGGTGATGTGCCTTCTCCGGCCAACCCGCCCTCGGGTTGCCGTTTCCGTACCCGTTGTCCGATTGCTGAGATCGGTTTGTGCGATCTCAGCCAGCCCGAATTTCGCGAGGTGAAACCAGGCCATTTTGTGGCCTGTCACAAGGTTAATTAACAGAGCCAAAGGAGGTGGTTAAATCGAGCGGATATTCTGCGTTCGTTTTAATAGAAGTACCCGTATCCAAGTTTGATTCAATGTGAGGAGAAGATATATGCGTAAGCTTTTTGCACTACTTAGTTTGCTCGTCGTAGTCAGCATGGTGCTGGCTGCCTGTGCCCCCGCTGTCGAAGCGCCCGCCGCCGAAGCCCCCGCTGCCGAAGCCCCCGCTGCTGAAGCCCCCGCTGCTGAAGCGCCAGCTGCTGAAGCCCCCATGGGATACAATTCTGCTGATCCCACCACCCTGATGATTGCGACCATCGGCGAGCCGGAAACCCTCGACCCCGCCCTGGCGTATGAAACCGCTGGTGGCGAGATCATCCAGAACGTCTACGAAACCCTGGTCTTCTACGATGGCGAAGCCACCGATAAATTCGTGCCCCAGTTGGCCGAATCCTGGGAAATTTCGGATGACGGCACGGTCTACACCTTCAAGATCCGCTCCGGTGTTCAATTCCACGATGGCGCAGACATGACCGCTTCGGATGTGGCCTACTCCTTCCAACGTGGCTTGCTCTACGGTGGTTACAGTGGCCCGCAGTGGCTGTTGGCTGAGCCGTTCTTTGGCATCGGCATGGATGATGTCTCCCTGTTGGTTGACGACACTGGCGCTTTGGCCGATGATGGCGAAGCCCTGGCTGCTGCTGACCCGGCTTTGCTGCTGGCTGCCTGCGAAAAAGTCACCAGCCTGATCGTTGCTGATGATGCCGCTGGCACCGTTACCATGACTCTTGCGCAGTCTTGGGGACCGTTCATCGCCACCATCGCCCAGGGCTGGGGCTCCGTTCTGGATAAAGATTGGGCTGCTTCGAATGGCGCTTGGGATGGCGATTGCGCCACCTGGCAGAATTACTATGCCGTTCCTTCCGAAAGTGACCCGCTGACCACCATTGCGAATGGTACCGGTGCGTTCAAACTCGACCACTGGACCCAGGGCGAAGAACTTGTCCTCGTCCGTAACGACAACTATTGGCGTGAACCCGCCAAACTCGAACGCATCGTTATCAAGTCCATTGACGAGTGGGGTACCCGCTTTGCCATGCTTCAGGCTGGCGACGCTGATATCGTTACTGTCCCGGCTGAAAACCGCTCCCAGGTGGATGAGATGGTCGGTGAAGTACGCGTCTATGACCTGGATGCTGGCACTTATGCTGCTCCCCAGACGGTTTGCGAGTACGATAACAAACAGCAAGGCGCTGATAAATTCATCCCCTGCGCCGGTGGCGAAGCTGGCCTTGGCGGATCGATGCGCCTGTATATTGGCCGCCCCTCCCTGGCCAGCCAGGATCTGTTCATGACTTTCAATATTGCCGAAACCTCCAACTATGTTGGTTCCGGCCAGTTGGATGGCAATGGTATCCCGCTCGACTTCTTCTCTGATGTCAATGTGCGCAAGGGCTTTGCCTATGCCTTTGACTGGGATACCTACATCGGCGATGTCTTCGATGGCGAAGCTGTCCAGCAGCCTGTGCTTGCCCGTCAGGGTATGGCCGGCTACGAGGGCGATGCCCCCGTCTATACCTTTGATCTTGAAAAAGCTACTGAATACTTCAAGCTGGCCGACCTCGACAAAGATGGCATCCCCGCTGGCGAAGATGAAGAAGGCGATCTCTGGACAACCGGTTTCCGCCTGCAGGCGCTCTACAACCAGGGCAATACTTCCCGCCAGATCATCTCTGAAATCCTGGCTGCCAACATGGCCGAAGTCAACGATCTGTTTGTGATCGAAACCGTTGGCCTGCCCTGGCCGACCTTCCTGCGCACCCTGCGCGCTTCGGAAGCCCCCTACTTCACCAGCGGCTGGGTCGAAGATATTCACGACCCGCACAACTGGTACCAACCTTACATGCTCGGCACCTATGCCAGCCGCCAGAAGCTGCCCGCCGATCTGCGCGCCCAGTTCTCCGAAATCCTGAACCGTGGTGTGGCTGCTACCGATCTTGCCGAACGCCAGGCGATCTACGAAGAAGCCAATGCGCTCTACTTCGAACAGGTCCCGACCGTTCTCCTGGCCACGGCCACCAGCCATGGCTTTGAGCAGCGTTGGGTACAGGGTGTGGTTCTCAACCCGATTTTCTCCGGGTTCTACTACTACCCCATGTACAAAGAGTAATCTGAAACTGAAACACCCTGTTCCGGGGGGCTGGCAACAGCCCCCCGGAACCGCCTTGTCCTGCGCAATGCGCCCAAAATCATTTAGACGCATTGCGGACGACAAGTCAGATAACCCTAAACTAAGAGGTGATAGATGCTCACATATATTGTCCGTCGCTTGCTGCTTGTGCCTTTCCTGTTGTTTGGTGTCACCATTTTGATTTTTGGAATGTTACAGTTTCTCGACCCGGTAGAGCGGGCTTCGTTGTACATTCGCGGCGACCCTAAGGCCAATCAGATTGAAGCGGCGATCACAAAATATTGCCTGGACTGCCCCATTCATATTCAGTATTTCAACTGGATGGTAGGCAAGGTTGACGCGACAACCGGTGAACGCGCGGGCGGCATTTTGTTCGGCAATTTTGGCTGGTCGAAGACAGGCTCTCAGCCGGTGGCTGATCTGATTGCCCGCCGCTTCCCTAACACTCTGGATTTAACAATTTGGGCGGTGGGGCCTGTTATTTTGGTGGGTATCTGGCTGGGGGTGCAAGCTGCTGTTCATCATAACGGGATAGTTGACCAGGCGGCGCGTATCTTTAGTATTGTTGGCACATCTTTTCCGTCATTTGTGTTTGGCTTGTTGATGCTGATGTTTTTCTATGCCAACCTGCAATGGTTCCCGCCGGGGCGGCTTTCAGATGAATTTAGCCGTGTTGTCAATTCCGACCAGTTCGTTCGCCACACCACCCTGCTGACTTTCGATGCCTTGCTCAACGGACGTCTTGATATTTTTCTGGATGCCTTGCGTCATATGCTCCTGCCCATCCTGACCCTTTCTTACATCAGTTGGGCAACCTTCCTGCGTGTTACGCGCAGTTCCATGCTTGAAACCTTGCGCCAGGAATATGTCACAACGGCGCGGGCCAAGGGTCTTCCTGAACGCGATGTTATCTTTAAACATGCCCAACCGAATGCCATGCTTCCGGTTGTCACGCTGGCGGGTTTTCAGGTGGTTGGCTTGCTTGGCGGCGTAATTATTACCGAGACAGTCTTTGACTACCCCGGTATTGGTTCGGCTGCTGCGGCGGCCTCGGCTCAACTGGATGTTGTTACGGTGCTTGGTTTTGCGCTCTTCAACGGCCTGATATTGATCGTCGCAAACCTGCTTGTAGATATTCTCTATGCGGTGGTTGACCCGCGTGTTCGCCTTTCCTGAGAGGTTGTTTGATGACACACTCGAACCCAACTGGTAATAATGAATTGCTTGGCGAACTTGTCGCCATGCGCAAGATTACCCGCTTTGAACGTTTCCTTGGCCCGGAAAACTATCGTGTTTTGCAGGGACTCTTCAAGACGCCGGCCTCCATCGCCGGGTTTATCCTGATTTCATTTTTTGTGCTGATTGCATTGGCCGCGCCCATACTGGCCCCCCCGGTCACCCCTAAAGACCCTTATTCAATTCCCCGTGACGGCTTCAAATCCCAACCGCGTGAAATGGGCTCGGAATGGACCAAGAATGTGCCCGCCATTCCTTTCTGGTACAAGGCCGTGACCGGCAACGATGAATGGGTGCATCTCTTCGGCACCGCGCAGGGACAATATGATATTTATTACGGCGTGATCTGGGGAACGCGCACCGCTTTCAAAACCGGCTTGCTCGTCGTTATTTCAACACTGCTGATCGGTGTGATCGTGGGCTCCGTCTCGGCCTATTATGGCGGCCTTGTCGATAACATCATCATGCGTTTTGTGGATGTTCTATTGGTTTTACCCACACTGATGGCGACCTTGATCCTGGCTGCCGTGCTTACGCCGGTCATTGGGCGCAGCACGTTGCCGGTGCTGATATCGCTGATTGCTTTTGGTTGGCTGGGGTATGCGCGCATTATTCGAGGTGATATTCTTTCTTTGAAGGAACGCGATTATGTGCTGGCCGCGCGGGTCATTGGCAACACCGATAGCCGCATTCTTTTCCGCCATATCATTCCCAACGCCATCTTCCCGACCCTGGTGCTGGCATCGCTCGCGATTGGGGATGTGGTCCTTTCTTTCGCGGCCCTTTCCTTTCTGGGGATTGGCGTTCAAGTGGGCTATGCGGACTGGGGCCAGGTACTGGCTTTTGCTCGCAACTGGATCAGCAGCCTGGATACCTATTGGTACATCATCGCCTGGCCCGGCCTGGCGCTTGTCCTGTATGTGATGGGTTTCAATCTTGTTGGCGATGCCCTGCGCGATGTGCTTGACCCGAAAATGCGCGGTAAATTCTAACCTTCAGTTTGTAAATCATTGGTGAAGCAGGCAAAATCTATTTTCCGTTTCATTTTGTTCCCTCTCGCTTTTGTGTTGATACTGACTTTGGCGCATTTCCGAGAGGGGACAGCCTTGTCTGCCTCCGCTGCGCCAGTTCCGACGCCTACCCCGGATCGTTTGGCTGAACCGACCTTGCCGGCCAGCCCCTCGCAGGCAGATTATGGCGCGCAGCAATTCTGGTTTCAATGCCTGCCTTGTCACGGCGATCGGGGACAAGGGTTGACCGAAGAATTTCGCATGTTGTATCCTCCTGAAGAGCAAAATTGCTGGGAGTCTGGTTGTCATGGCGCGCGTTTTTATGAGAATGGTTGGACAATTCCGACCCTTGTCCCGGCGGTGATCGGGGCGGGCAGCCTGCAAAAATTCCCCAATGCCCTGATATTGCAAGCCTATATTAAGGCCGCCATGCCTTATCAGTGGCCCGGCACACTGGACGACGAAACCGCTTGGGCCATAACGGCCTTTCTGATGCGCGAAAACGGTTTGTGGCATGCCAACCAAACGCTTGGCGTTGATAATGCGGCCTCGGTAGTGGTTGCGTCTGTGTCCGCGCCGCTGCCAACCGCAACTTTGCGGGCAAGCGCTACACCTTTCTCTCCGTTGCCGGTGCAAGTATCCCGGCCTGCATCTCAAAATCAATACGCAATTGTTGGCTTAATGATTTTCCTGCTGGCGGGCGCGGTTATCATCTTGTATTTTTTCAAAAAAGCCTGAAGAGTCATTTTCCCGAAGTGGAGATGGATTGATGAGATTGGCAAGCGAGCAGGCAAACAAACGCTTGGAACTTTTCCCGCTCAGCATAAGGGTCGAGCGCGACGCACTGACTATTGCCGGGCACCCACTGGCAGAACTGGCCGGGCAGTATGGCACGCCCCTTTACGTTTATGACCGCGGTACCCTGGATGCCTCGGCGGTTGGCTATCTGGACGCTTTGCGCGCTTATTATGGCGGCTCCGCTTCTGTGACTTATGCCGGAAAAGCCTATCTGAGCCGGGCGATTGCCGAATGGTCGCAGACTCATGCTCTGTGGGTGGATTGTACCGGGCGGGCTGAAATTGAAATCGCATTGCGCGGGGGTGTTCCACGCGAGCATATCCTTGTGCATGGCGTCAACAAGTCGCTTGCGGACCTGAAAGCTGCGTTGGAAAAAGCTGGGACGGTGGTTGTGGACAACTTGAGCGAGTTGGAGCAGATTTGCCGGTTATGCCGGGAATATAATCTCTTGCCGTCTCTTTGGCTTCGTTTTACGCCGGGCGTAACGGTTCACACTCATCACGTTCACACCCAGACCGGGCATGACGAGAGCAAGTTTGGCATGAATCGCGCTGAATTCTTACAGGCCGCCCAATTTTGCCGGGAACATGACCTGCCTTTGCGCGGGATTCATTTTCACCAGGGTTCCAATTTCCGCGACCCGGAGCCATTGCTCCCGGCGATAGAATCGGGACTCGACCTGGCGCGCGAAATCGGTTTCGACGGTGAATGGCATTTTTGCCCCGGTGGCGGCTGGGGAGTGGCTTATCACGAAGACGAATTGCCCCAGCCGGATGTCAAATCGTATGTGCAGGGTATCGCCCAAAATGTGATCGAGGGCTGTCAGTCGCGCGGACTGTCTCTGCCGCACCTGCATCTCGAGCCGGGGCGCAGCCTGGTGGCGCGCGCTGGTGTGGCGATTTATCGCGTTGGTGCGCTCAAACATCACGGAAAGAAAACCTGGGCGCTGACCGATGGCGGCATGACTGACAATCCACGCTATGCCCTGTATGGCGCGCGCTACTCCTGCCTGCCGGTTGAGCAACCGGGCCGGGCGCATACCGAATCTGTGGCTATCGCCGGGCCATATTGCGAATCGGGTGATGTGGTCATGGAAGACCTGTCCATGCCCAGCCTGACAGTGGGTGAGTTGCTCGCCATCCCGGTGGCGGGCGCCTATCATTTGAGTATGTCGAGCAATTACAACGGCGCACTGCGTCCCGCCGTCCTGTGGCTGGATGAAGGCCGCGTAGTGCAGATCCAGCGTCGCGAAACGATAGAAGACTTGATGCAGCGTGATAGCGGAATAATATAAACCGGCGTTTCGAACTTACACATAAGGAAAAACCCATTATGAAAATTTTAATTGCCGCCGATATGGAAGGTATTACAGGAGTTGTCCAGTGGGAACAGGTGATGCCTTCTCACCCGGAATATGCCCGTTTCCGCCGCCTGATGACAGCCGATGTCAATGCTGCTGTTCGTGGGGCGTTCGCCGCCGGGGCGGAGAGCGTTGTGGTCACAGATGGACACAACAACAGCCGCAACATTCTCATCGAAGAGTTGGATGAGCGCGCTGTGCTGAATAGCGGCAGTCCCATGCCGCTTTCGATGGTGCATGGCGTCGATCAGGGTGTGGATGGCGTTTTTTACATCGGCTACCATGCCCGGATGGGGGCGCAGTTGGGGATTTTGGATCACACCTGGTCTGACGAGCGTGTAGCCAATCTGTGGGTTAATGAGCGTCTGTTCGGCGAATCTGCCCTGAACGGCGGCGTTTGCGGCCATTTTGGCGTTCCCGTGATCATGGTTTCCGGCGACCAGACAGTCTGCGCCGAGGTGCGCGACGTATTTGGTGATGTTGAAACAGCGGTGGTCAAAAAAGCAATTGGACGCATGGCCGCCGAGTGCCTGCCCCCGGCCGTGACCGGCAAATTGATCGAAGATGCCGCCAAACGCGCTGTGGAACGCCTGAAAAAGGGTCAGGTGCCGGCGCCTTTCCGCGTTCCCGCCCCGATTACGATGGTATTGGAATTTGTCCAATCTGAAATGGCAGATAAGGCCATGATCATGCCCGGCGCCTTGCGGCTTGAAGATCATAAGGTGAAATATGTGGCGGATGACATGCTCACAATTTATTACGCTTTCCGTACTTTGTTGGCTTTGGCACGCTAGTCAAGGGAGATAATATGCCATATCAGAGCGTCAATGGCGCGAAACTGTATTACGAGACCTTTGGCGAGCAACAGTCTGGCCAGGTTCCCATCCTGCTGATTCACGGTTCGACCCAAACTGGCGCGTCCTGCTGGAACAAAGTCGCGCCCCTTCTTGCGGATGACTATTACGTTATAGTGCCTGATTGCCGCGGACATGGGCATTCCGAAAACCCAAACCAGACTTACTCTTTCCGCGAGATTTCTGCCGACCTGGCCGCGCTTGTTCGCGCGCTTGGGTTTGAAAAAGCCCACGTTATTGGCCACAGCAACGGCGGCAATATTGCTGTGGTCATGCTCATGGAGCACCCTGAGATCATCCAGACCTGCATCCCGCAGGCGGGAAACGCCTGGCTGACGCCCGAACTGATCGAGCGCGAATTGCGCGTCTTCACTCCCGAATATATCGCGCAGCACCACCTTGAATGGGTAAGGGAAATGGCTGCCTTGCACGACCCAACTCATGGCGACGGCTACTGGCAAACCTTGCTGCGTCTGACGCTCAAGGAAATCATTCACGAGCCGAACTACACCCCCGGGCAGATGGCAAAAGTTAACTTGCCGGCGCTTTTCATTCAGGGCAAGAACGACGGCGTAAATGCGCACAGCCGGTTTGCCCAGCTAATGGCCCGCGCCGTGCCGTTTGCCGAAGTCTGGATTCCCGATGGTGTGGGGCATAACGTCCACGATGAAATCATGCGCGATTGGCTGGCAACGGTGCGCGATTTTCTGGCCCGGCGTGGTAATCCCGAAAGCGAAAAACTCTATCGTTTCCGCATGGAAACCTACCCTGATGACCGCGCCGGGGATTTTAACGTGCGCGTTGGGGCCGATGGGCAACCCGTCGGTGTGGTGCTGACCAAAGAACGCCGCGACCGGGCCCTGGGTGTTTTGGCGAGTCCTGTCTCGGGTGATAAGATCAAAGTTCTTATTACCGAATCCACCCCGTGGGTCATCATCAACCGCCCTATCGAAGATATGCGCCATCAGCCTACCCTGCACGCTGAATGCACCAGTCAGGCGCGCATGAACGAATCCGCCCGCGTCCTCGAAGCCGGTCCCGCCTGGACGAAAATTCGTCTGGAAAATGACGGTTATATTGGTTGGGTGCATAGCGATGCCCTCTTCCATTGCGACCAGGCTACTGCCACTTCTTACAGTCTCGCCTGTAATGCAATCGTTTCGGCTTCGCTGGCCGAAGCGCGAGATGATCACGGTTTGCTGGCGCAAAAACTCGTTTTTGCCACCCGTGTGCGCCTCGAAAACGGTCGTGTGACTTTGGCAGACGGCCGCCAGTGGCTGGTGCGCCCGGAAGATTTCACTCCGCTTGCAGACGCTCCCCGCCCTGACGACGCCGGGATCGCCCTGACCCTTGACCTGATTCGTCGTTTCGTGGGCGTCCCCTACCTGTGGGGCGGACGTTCCCCTTACGGCTTTGACTGTTCCGGGCTGTCGGGTACGTTTTACGCTTTTATGGGCGTTACCCTCCCACGCGACGCCGATCAGCAGTTCATGCAGGGTGAAGTGATCGAAATTCCCGAGCCTGGCGACCTGCTCTTCTTCGGCGAGCCCAACCAGAATGGCGATGTTCGCATCAGCCATGTTGCAATTTCGCTCGGCGGGAAAGAATTTATCCATGCCAACGCCACCGATTGGGGTACTTCGTATAGTAGTTTCAACCCTGCAAGCCCGATCTATCGCGAGTGGTTGGATGTCAACTATCGTGGCGCGCGCAGGTTCCGATGAAATTAACTGTCCGCCCGCTGAGCTTGAATTTGCGCACAACCTTCCGTGTTTCGCACGGAGCCAGTGACCAGCGCCATAATGTGCTTGTTACACTGGAGCAGGATGGCCTGATCGGTTATGGTGAAGCTGCTGCGGTTTTCTATTACGGCGATACGCAAGAGAGCCTGGCGCAGGCCCTGAACGAATTGCCGCCGTTGGGCGATGATATCTTCGCACTTGAAAATAGCCTGCGCGCCCTTCCGGCCCTGCCGCATGCTGCTCACGCTGCTGTGGACATGGCCCTGCATGACTTGTGGGGTAAACGCCTCGGGCAGCCGCTCTATCGTTTGTTCGGCCTTTCGCCCGCGCCCTTGCCGCAGACCTCCTTCACGATCGGCATCGACACCCCCGAAACGATGGCAGAACGCGCCCGCGAGTCGGGCTATCCCATCATCAAGATCAAGTTGGATGCGCATGCGCCCGAAGCCCAGGTGGGCGCGATTCGTGCAGCGACGGATGCCTGCCTGCGGGTGGACGCCAACGCCGCCTGGACGCCCGAGCAGGCGCTCGAGCTGATTACCCGCCTGGTGCCTTACGACCTGGAACTGGTCGAGCAGCCCCTGCCTGTTGGGGATGCCGAGGCCTATCGTTGGTTAAAGACGGAGCTTAACAAACGCGGCGTGACCACGCCTATTTACATTGATGAAAGCGTTCAAACTGCGCGCGACGTGGCCCCCCATAGCGGGGCGGTGGATGGGGTTGTGGTTAAGTTGATGAAAACCGGTGGGTTGCGCGAAGCCATGCGCGCCATCCATACCGCCCGCGCGCATGGGATGCAGGCTATGCTCTCCTGCATGATCGAAAGCTCGCTGGGCGTGACCGCTGCTGCCCACCTGGCCCCACTCTGCGACCAACTCGACCTGGACGGCCCCCTGCTGGTCGGAAACGATCCCTTCGAGGGTCTGCATTATGACGGCGCAAGCCTGTCCCTGCCAGATCGTCCGGGGATTGGGGTTGTCAGGCGATAGGGTATGCACGCAAGAGTTGTCATAAAGGAGTCGAAAGTCTCCTGACTTTCGAGCAAAATCGAGAGATTCTTGTGCCCGTCAGGGTATTGCGCTCCACGCTGACAACCTTTGCATGCAGACGACGGTAGAAGAAGTCCTTGTGTAAGACTGACGGCTGGGACGCATCCATCTGAAAAATGCTGAAACACGCCGCTCGCCAATCGCTTTGCACATAAAAATTATTATCTTCGTCACTTTTCTTCTATGGCTGTCTTGTATAAAATGAGCACATGATTTTCCTTGAAGGAGGTGAC
>JAKLPV010000007.1 GCA_022013685.1 Anaerolineae bacterium | reverse complement strand
GGCACTGATTTCCTTCGATGCCGGTTAGTTGCTTGGTTTCTCGGTGAAATTGCTCGACCTTCCAGCGGAAGCCACACAAATCATGTACAACCTCCGTGTTGTCTTGCTCCATCTCGTTTGTAACGACATAGTCCGTGCGCTGGGTAGACAGCACTACTCGGAAAACTTTCACCTTATGTTCAGCAGGAAAACCTTTGATTTTGATTACCTTGCCTTGCTGTTCTTCTTCTTTCACCCATTTCAGGCTATCAACCCGTTGATAAGGTTTTGAACCGCCTGAATCATCCACTTGCCGATTATCTTTGAGCGGACAGTAGTAGATTTTGCCAAGTTTCTCAATCTGGAGCATGATTTCTTTGGTCGCATACCACGTGTCCATCAAAACAGCCCAAAAATCCAGGCTCTTTTGATAAACACAGTTCAGAAGCATGTCCTGCATGTGATCCAATTTGGTCTTTCCATCGCCTTCCGGGTCATATATACGGTAGTCGATAATCCAAAATTGATCTATCTGCGGATTAACATAAACACAGGTCACCACACCTATACCCTTGATGACACCATGAGCATTGCCACTATATTGCCTTCTCACCAGTTCGATATGGTGTGAAAAATTCTTATCAAGGACCGTATCATCAAAAACAAGAAATCCATAGAATGTTCGGATAACTTCATTTTTTATGTTTTCCCAAACCAACCGAGGCCGGACTTCATCATCAGCCAGATATCTGTTCGCCATGTCATGGCTGAATTTCTCGGTGTGATCGGCATAATTCGTCAGCGTGTAATTGATTTGGCTCACCAACAAATATTGACAATAATCCAAACGGGTCACGCGTTCCTTTTTCGGTATCATCATCTAACACTAACCGCTTTTCGCTCAATCGTCAAATTCTCTGTCCTGCGTAAGTCCTAAATTGAATTACCAAACGGCGGGCTTCACCAGCGCTCAGCAGACCTGGCGGACAAAAGCCACAACCAAAACCCGCCCAAGGGCGCGGACTCCTTGTCCGCCAACCTGTGACGCTGCGATACTACCGCAACATCTTTCATTCACTTTTTTGCTCACCCCTTGACACTGCTGTTAATCGGTGGCTTGCGGTTTTATGGTTGAGTTACTTCTCCCCAACCAAAAAACTCAAATCCTTTTATACGAGCAATTCGTCCAGTTTCTCTATCTAAAACTACTGTCTCACTGGCATATCTCATGTCGGGTGGTTCGTAAACAGTCCAAGCCAAAAAACGATTATTGACCGAAGAAAAGATAAATGAAGAAATCACTTTTTGCCTTTCGCCTGTTTTTGCTCTATCCAAGCCATAATCGTATAAAATAAAATGTTCTAAATCTAAAATCAAGAAATTGGATGGTGGAGAATTATTTGTATCACCCATGTAATTATAGTCAGATTGAACTAAATCAAACCCAACCAACCCATTATCCAATGCTCGCCATGAAAATGTTTCGTTATAAATCTTTTTTCCATCGGGTAAAAAGATTTTATTCCAAGCGACGCTTGTTTGAGATGCATCTGAAGCAGATAAGCCAACGATGAAATCTACAGTTTCTTGTTGAGGTAAAGCAATGGTTATGCCACTTGCTGACCAATATATATCTGACGGCCATAAATGAAATTGGTCAGATTCAGATAACCATGAGAAAACAATTTCGTTTTGTTTGGTCTTGAAATCGTAAATATTCCATAATCCATTGCTTTCGTTTAGATAAATGAGTTTTGAGCGGTCTGGATTAGTGCTAAGTTCAAAAAAACATTGGGGGCTAGTTGAAGGCGGTACTTCGGACGAAATCAACGCTTCTTGTGTAAATGGGTTAACAACTAATACTCGTTGGGGACAGGTGGAACCGCCAGGGTAATACCATAATTCTAATTGCTCATCAGTAACCCATCTAGCGTACGTGGGTGCTTGCACATCAGAAACAGCGATTTTCTGTTCTTTTCCATCTATGGGACTAATCCAAAAATCGTAATGAGCAATGTTATCTCGCATTTCTGCAAAAACTGGATAAATAAACCATTTTTGGTTGGGGCTAATTTCAACACCAGACCAAATATTCGCTTCTGAATGAATGTTTGGGATTTTCTGGGGCTTAGCATCTTGTCCCGACATTATCCTTAGGCTATCACTGGATTTATAGTAAAGAATCAGCCTGGTTGTGTTGCTTAATCCTAAATCCGAAAGTTTCACTTCGCGTATTTCTGGCGACAAAACTTTAACCGTTGGTTTTACAGGAGTAGGAGTTAATACGATCTCTTGGTGGGGTGATGGCGTTTCGGATAGAGAAATCTGTGGAGTGGATGAGTCGGTTATTGTAGCAGTAGGCACATTTTTAGCGGTCGCTGTTGGCGTAACTACAACTGCGGGCAAAGGTGAACATGCCGCCAAAATAAAAAATAACCAAACGCCCCAAAATGATTTCATAGATTAATTTTTTCGAGACTAACCCAAACTTTGAGTGGACAGCGCCCAACTATTGCTTTACCCGCCATTTTGCGGATTAATGGCTTACAGACGGTTATCGATTAAAATGACAGGCGAAACTTATTTAGTTTAGCACGAAATTTTGCAAAACACCCACCCGCAAGGAGCTTCTCTCATGCCCAAAGCTATTCTTTCCGTTCACGACAAAACCGGTATTCTCGATTTCGCCCGCGGCCTGTCCGCGCTCGGCTGGCAGTTGCTGGCCTCCGGCGGCACCGCCAAACTGCTGCGCGAAAACGGTCTGCCGGTCACCGAGGTCGCCGATTACACTCAATCACCTGAGATCCTGGGCGGACGGGTCAAGACCCTGCACCCGGCCGTCCACGGCGGCCTGCTGGCCCGCCCGACCCAGGCCGACCACCAACAACTGCTCGACCTGGGCTGGGACTTCATCGACTTGGTGGCCGTCAACTTATACCCTTTCGAGCAAACCATCGCCAAAGCGGGTGTGAGCTACGAAGAAGTCATCGAGAATATCGACATCGGCGGGGTGACACTCATCCGCGCGGCGGCCAAGAACCACGAGCGCGTCACCCTGGTCTGCGACCCCGGCGACTACGCCGAAGTGCTGTCGGCGCTGCAAGCCGGTGAGATCCCCTTCGAGATGCGCAAAAAACTGGCGGTGAAGGGTTTTACCTCCACCGCGCAGTATGACACCCTGATTTCATCTTACCTGGGAAAAACCGGCTGATTCAGCCCGTCTTCGGGTGCAGCCGCCCGCCGATACGCATCAGGCTGACCTCGCCATCCGCATCGCGCAGGAACTCGCACAGCGCGCCCTTGCGCGGCTCGTCCAGGCCGACAACGCGATCGGTGCCGTAAAAGGCCAGGCGCACATCCGGCTCGGCCGGGCCGGGGGGCGAATCGGGGGTCGGGAACCCGCCGCGCGGGAAGTCTTTGCGGACAAGATAACCGTCCCTGGCGAACAGGTCAAAAGACGAGAGCGGCAGTTCGTAGTGGCCGCTAAACTCGGCCAGTTCCAGCTCCGTTTTTCGACCCGGCACAGGGGCAGGGATGGCCGTCTCGAAATAAATTTCCAAAGCCCACTTCAAGACACTGTCGGTGATGATCCCGCCCTCGTCGCTGTTCGTCAGCAGCGCGAGGGCAAAATTCTCCTGCGGGATGAAATGCAGGACCGCCTGCTGGCCGTGGGTTGCGCCGCCGTGCCCGAAGATTTTCAAGGCCCCGGCCTGGCGGATAAACCAGGTCAGCCCCATTTTGCCGCGTCCACCGGCATCGACTTGTTCGGCGCGCATGGCTTCGAGCGTTTCCCGTTTCATCAGCGGCTCGCCCGCCTGCGTGGAACCGTCTCCCATCTGAAAACGGGCATAAGTCAACAAGTCTCGCACGGTGCTAACCACCCCGCCAACGCAGTTGCCGGCCCGGCCAATTGCCCACGGACGCGCCACCTGCACTTTTTTGCCGGTTTTCTGGTGCCCGCTGGCAAAGCGATGGGTGATCAAAACATCATCCGGGTAGAAGAAGGTCATCTCCAGCCCAAGCGGGTCGAAGATCATTTCCTGGGCCGCTTTTTCGTAGGGCTTATCGGTCAACACCTCGATGATCCGCCCGGCGATGTTGAATCCGGCATTGTTGTACGACCAGGCCCGGCCAAGCGGCGTCGCCTGCGGCAGTTTGCGAATCTTCCTGACCATCTTCTGCAAAGCCTCATCGCCGTTGCCGAAATCATCAAAATAGTCGCCGATCCAGCCTCCGGTATGGGTCAACAAGTGACGGGTGGTCAGCCGTTTCTCCACATCCGGGTCAGACATCTTGAATTTGGGCAAAATCTTGCGCACCGGGATGTCCAAATCCAGGCGTCCAGCCTCCACCAGGCGCATCAGGATCGTGCCGGTGAAAGTCTTGCTGATCGAGCCAACCTGGAAGAGCGTGTCGGGCGTGACGCGCAAGGGGTGCTCGATGCTGGTCTTGCCAAACCCGGCGCTAAATTCCTGCCCGGCATGGTAAATGCCCAGGGCTGCGCCCGGCACTTTGAGCCGCTTCATCTCGGCTGCAATTTTTTCGCAAACCTGCTGGAATTTCTGCTCACTGGACATATCAGAAGGCCTTTCCGTTTTGTGATGGCGGGTATTAAGGTGTGACGGCAATGGAAGTGATCAGCGCATCCAGGTCGGCCAGGGATGGGGAAAAAGTCTCAGATGCAGCCACGCCAAGCAGGTCCGTGATGGTTTTGTAATAATTTTCCATATCGGCCTCCGCAGCTGAAAAGCCGGGGTATACCGGGAATTCACCGGCGGGCGGCAGGCTGCCTTCATTTGAATCGGCCTGCAAACCCGGATGTGTGACCGGCAGGATGGCAATGATGTAGTACTGGCCGTTATCGGTCAGCCCCTGAAAGTGGTAGAACAGATCGTGGTTGTTGGCTGGAGCGTAATACTGACCAAACACGGTCAGGGCGCGCACACCAGCGCCGCTTTGAAAATTGAGCGCATCGATATTGGAAGCAAATACCGCGCCCGCATTAAAAAGATGGACGCCTGGCAAATCCGCCTTCGAGAACTGCCCGGCTGGGTTGGCAAGAATAGTTTGTACGCGGCTGATATTCTCTGCCGCTTCGGGCTGGACCGCCGCCAGGCCCACTACCGGGAAGATATACAGGCGCGGACGGTGGAATTTATCTGCCAGGGCATAGCCCGACAAAGCGATTTCAATGTGGCCTGGGCTCGCTTCCCAGGGAGCAACTTCCTCCCCGGAGAGCGGCGGGAGTACCTGGCACTCGATCTCAGCGGCCAGCCCCTCCGGGATGATCAGGCTAACGTTCTGGCAGGTGCGGGCCAGTCCGCTCAGGGCCGTTGGCGATTCCGTGGGTACCTCTACAGTCACCGCAGGCGGAAGCGTATCCACCGGCGGAGCAGAGGTCGGCGGCGTCTCGGTGGCTGTTATTTCAGGCGCAGGTACACCAAAATTGCAGGCCAAAGTGGCCAGCAGCAATACAAAGATGATGCTGATGCGTTTCATAATATCCTCCTGGATACAAAAAGATTCGCAGACAAGACCGCGACCAGGCAGAATATGTTCCCGAAACGCAAAAACCCTGACGGCGTGTTAGGAATCTGCCGGATCGTACAGTATTACACTTTCCTGCTCGTTAGGGTCGTTGCGGGCCACAATCGCAACGGCTTCTTCGCTATCGCTCAAATTCATCGGCAGGTGCGGCACATTCGCGGGGATAAAAATAAAGTCGCCGGGTTCGTGAATCATTTCTTTTTTCAAACCGACCCCATACAGGGTCTTGACTCGACCCTTTAGTAAGTAAATAACCGTTTCGTACCCGTTATGATAATGTGAAGCAGCCTTTGCGCCAGCCGGAAAAACGACCATGTGCATGCACAGCACTTTTGATCCGGCGGTCTCAGCCGAAACGCCTTCAAAGTTGACCAGTTGTTGTTTCGAGATAAAACTTTCTCCGGGGCGAACGGTAACCATATCTTCATTGCTGATGCTCATTTTTCTCTCCTGTAAGTCTAAGGTTGGGTAATGAGGGTGCGCAACTTACCAATACGTGTTCAAGGTCGAAAGTGATAATACACAGGCCAAGCGAGGAGGCGAAACCCTGCCGATAAACATGGGCGAGGTTGATTAAATTTTACGATAAGAGCAGTCTGAATGCAAATTAAACAACAAGCCCGCCTTGCAGACGGGCAGTTTTTCAGTTGTCAGCCATGATATTCGTTTAAGGGCTTTGCGTTTCTTGTTCGAGCGATGTCGGCTTGCGCAGGGCGGCGTCCCAGCGCTGAATAAACTCAGCCGTGCTGGCGAGGTTATCCAGCTGAGGGTCAAACGCGAGGAAAATTAATTTGTCCTGACCAACAATTTCAGAGACTTTTTCGATATGCAATGGACTAACCCGCGCAATATCAGCGCGGTATGGAGTCAAGCCCCCCTGCGCAAGCGTCAGTTGGCCTTCCTGTGAAAGCAGGAAGTCGGACATTAATTTCGCAGAATTTGGGCTGGAATTGGCCTGGGTAATTGCCATGCTTTGCAGGACAATCGGCTGCCCATCCTGGATATAAGACCAGCCCAGATCGGGGTACTCCTGCAAACGCGGTAAAACTGCAATCGCCGAAACAAAATAAGCCAGGAATCGATCGCCTGCGCCGATGTCCTCAACCATTTGGCGCTCGGATGTTCCCAAGACAGGGTCGGCCTGGCCAATGGCTTTAAGAATATTCCAGCCTGCCTCTCCCTGGTTTTTCACCCAAAACCAATTGACGGCAAAACCAGATTGCGACATGGCAATATCGTAGGTAGCGATGTTGGATGCGTATCTGGTTGTAAAAGCACTGGAAAGAATGCCAACATCTTGCATCGATACGGGCGGATTTTCTACCAACTGCTTGTTATAAATAATCAGCAGCGGGTCGCTGGACATGGCATAAATTCCTGCGCCAGTCTTAACCCAACTGGGCAGATAAGAATCTTCCTGCGACCGATAAGGCAGCACCTGACCTTGCTGGGTAAAATCCTGCCAGGCGGCAATATCAGAAGAAACGATGATATCGGCTGTGCGCAAACCTGATTCGTTTTCCTCGCTGTACCGCTCGAAAACTTCACCGGGTTCCAATTCGAGCGAGATGACATTGACCCAGGGATAGTGCTCCTGGAATGCGCGAATAACCGGTTCCCAGTTTTCATAGCCCAGTGTCGAGTAAATCAGCAAACCATTCTCAGATTTTGAGTCTTCGACAACCTGCCCGTAGAACGGGGAATAGTAGGGGGGAACATAATACCGCTCCAGCGAGGAGAGCGTAGCCGTTGGCTCAAAACCCGGAACATCTTGCGGTAGAAGGGTTTCTTCAGGAAGGATATTAACGCCTGGCTCTGTCACAGTCGGCGCGCAGGCTGCGAACAGGAACAGCATAATCAGTAAGGATAATCGTTTGAGTGTAGCAGTCATGGTTTCTCCTGCAAAATGCTTGCCCGGCATCTTTTTAGCAAGCTGAAAGTCCTTTGTATTATATCGCCCTCTTTTCAGGGTAAAGTATTGCTATCGTTACGGAATGAGTCGCCAAGATGACACAATCCCTGGTTTATCGACCAGGGATTGTGTCATCTTGGTTTCAAAGACCAAGATCAGGGGAAAATTTCATTGAGCACAGGTTCATAAGTACAGCGGCATCCCCTTGAATGAGAGCAACCTTCGTGGGGCAGCCTGGGCACAGCGTTTTTTTCAAAAGTTCCTCGTGATTCATAACACAAAGGACATGCGTCGCCAGCCACATTGATGCGAATGAGAGATACACGCGAATTTTGTTGATACTGTTTAAGGGCAAGAGCATTGACAGAAAGCTGGCTCAAATCGGCATGACAGTTGACACATTCGAGAGCCAAATCTGAGGAGGAGGCATTACATCTTGAGCATGTTTGCACGGCAATTCTCCAGGATTTATTTTTATTGTACTATCCCAGTCTAGGCCTGCAAAGGTTTTTGATCAAGAAATATCACTTTTTTTTTGACAAGCGCATCGGTCTGGTGAATCATGGTTTTGCCGCCGCCTCTTTCGACAACGGCGCGCCGGGTCAGGTTATTAATATGAGCCAATAATTCGCCGCTCGGGATCGGCTTCACCATATAGTCATCTGCGCCCACGTCCAATGCGCTCGCCACCATGACGGGGTCGTCTATGGCAGAAAGCACCGCGATCGGCACCTGGCTGAAGGTGCGGATTTCGCGGCACACGTCCCATCCAGTTTTGCCTGGCATCATCAAATCAAGCAGGATAATATCCGCAGATTCTGTTTTTGCCAACTCCAGCCCATCCTGGCTGTCATTGGTAGCTATAACTTCCAACCCGTAACTTTTTAGCAAAAGACTGAGTAAATCAGTCATGGCCGAATCGTCATCGATGATCAGTACTTTTATCGCCATAAATTTACCTTTGCTGTTTCTTATTTTTTTGTAGATAGGCCCGCGCATTTTGGGTCTGAGCGCGCGTACGCGCGCTCAGACCCAAAATGCGGCCTTCTTCAAGCAAGTATCAGAGCACCATAAACTATTATGCCAGAGTTCTGGCATAAATAACTTTGCAAGTTATTTACAATCATGCAAATGATAAAAGTGACTTAAGTAACCTGTAAAATACGCTTCTTTTTCCTATATTTACGCTTGGGGTTTATGGTAAACTTCTTAGGATTTGCCAGTTTTCGGACAGTCTATTCAACCAACGGCACGCCTTTTAGACAGGCGTTGGCAATACTCAATCATAATCTTTTTTTCTCCAGGAGGCCATACATGGCAAAAAAATGGGTTTACTTATTTCAAGAAGTCGCTGAAGCGGAAAAATACGCCGGTAGTTGGGAAGGCGTACGTTCCCTGCTCGGCGGTAAAGGCGCCGGCCTGGCCGACATGACGCGCGCTGGCGTTCCGGTTCCTCCCGGTTTCACCGTCACCACCGAAGCCTGCAACGAATTCCGCAAGGCCGGCAATTTCCCCGAAGGACAGTGGGATCAGCAGCTCGCCGCGATGAAGGAAGTCGAAAAGGCGACCGGCAAGAAGTTTGGAGACGCCTCCAATCCGCTGCTGGTTTCCTGCCGCTCCGGCGCGAAATTCTCGATGCCCGGCATGATGAACACCATCCTCAACATCGGCTTGAACGACGAAGTTGTCGAAGGCATGATCAAGCTGACCTCCAACCCCCGTTTCGTGTGGGATCTGTACCGCCGCCTGGTTGAGATGTTCGGCACCACCGTTTTCAACCTGGACGACGAACTCTTCGAGCACCCGATGGCTGAATACAAAGCCGCCAAGGGTTACAAACTCGATATCGAAATGACCGCCGAAGACTGGCAAGCACTGGTTGGCACCTTCAAGGCAGTTTTCAAGAAGAATGTCGGCTTCGATTTCCCGCAGGATGCCAACAAGCAGCTCGAACTGGCGACCAAGGCCGTCTTTGAGTCCTGGATGGGCAAAAAAGCCATCGACTACCGCAAAGCCACCAATATCTCCGATGAACTCGGCACTGCCGTCAACATCCAGACGATGGTCTTCGGTAACATGGGCGATGACTCTGGCACCGGCGTGGCCTTCACCCGCAACCCATCGACTGGCGATAAGAAAATGATGGGCGAGTACCTGCTGAATGCCCAGGGCGAAGATGTTGTTGCCGGTATCCGCAATGCTGACCCGATCGAACACCTCCAGGCCCAGATGCCCGAAGTTTACAACCAGTTCATGGAAATCACATCCAAACTGGAGAAGCATTACAAGGACATGCAGGATGTCGAATTCACCATCGAACGCGGCAAACTGTGGATGCTCCAAACCCGCAACGGCAAGCGCACGGCCAAGAGCGCGATCAAGATCGCGGTCGATATGGCCAATGACGGCTTGATCTCAAAAGAAGAAGCTGTCTTGCGCGTGAGTACTGACGATGTCGACATGCTGCTGCACCCGCAGTTCGATGACAAAGCCAAGAAGGAAGCTCAGGACACCGGCAAATTCATCGCCAAAGGCGTGAACGCCTCCCCCGGCGCAGCGGTTGGACAGGCTTATTTCGATGCTGACCTGACCGAAAAGATGACCAAGGAACACAAACAGGACACCATCATGGTGCGTCCGTTTACCAAGCCAGATGATGTCCATGGCATGATCGCCTCGAAGGGCGTTCTGACCAGCGAAGGCGGCGCGACCTCCCATGCAGCCGTTGTGGCCCGCCAGTTCGGTATCCCGTGTGTCGTTGGCGCGAACGCGATCAAGATCGATCTTGAGAAGCGTGTCATGACCATCGGCGAGACTGTCATTAAAGAAGGCGAATGGATCTCAGTCGATGGCACCACCGGTCAGGTTTTTGTGGGTAAAATCCCCACCATCGAAACGAAAATCGAAGAACAGACTGATCTTCTCACCCTGCTGACCTGGGCCGACGAAATCGCTGCTCGTGACGGTATCCGCACCATGCCCGATGGCTCGAAGAGCCGTGGCTTGCAGGTCTGGACCAACGCCGATTATCCAAAGGACGCCCGCCGCGCCCGCTCCTATGGCGCCGTTGGGATCGGCCTGTGCCGCACCGAGCACATGTTCTTCGAACCGGAACGCCTGCCGATCGTCCAGAAGATGATCCTAGCCAAGACCGGTGAAGAACGCACCAAGCAGCTCGATCTGCTGCTGCCCAGCCAGCGCAAGGATTTTGACGGCCTGTTCGAAGCCATGGACGGCTACCCGGTCATCATCCGCCTGATCGACCCGCCGCTGCATGAGTTCATGCCCGACGAAGAAAAGCTCTTCGAAGAAGTCATCACCATGCGCGTCAAGGGTGAGACCGCCGGCCTGGCCGAAAAAGAAGCCCTGCTGGTTGCGATCAAGGGTCTGCACGAATCCAACCCGATGATGGGTCTGCGTGGCGTGCGTCTCTCAATCGCCATGCCCGAAATCGTTGAAATGCAAGTCCGCGCCATCTTCGAAGCGGCCGCCGACTGCGCCCTGCGCGGTATCGTCGTCAAGCCCGAAGTCATGATCCCGCTGACCGGCACTGTCAAGGAACTGGAATGGATCCAGCCCCGTCTCGTCCGCATCGCTGCGGCCGTCCTGGCGGAGAAGAAAGTCGCCAAGCTCGATTACAAATTCGGCACGATGATCGAAATCCCGCGCGCCGCTGTCACCGCCGCTGAAATTGCCGGCCTGGCTGAATTCTTCAGCTTCGGCACCAACGATCTGACCCAGATGACCTTCGGCTACTCCCGCGATGACGCCGAGCGCGCCTTCCTGGTGACCTACATCGAGCAGGGCATCCTGGCGAAGAACCCCTTCCAGACCATCGACCGCGAGGGTGTTGGCCGCCTGATGCAGATGGCGATCAACGATGGCCGCAAGACCCGCCCCGAACTCGAAGTGGGTATCTGCGGTGAGCACGGCGGCGATCCCAACTCGATCGAGTGGTGCCATATCATCGGCAACAACTACGTTTCCTGCTCGCCCTTCCGCGTGCCGATCGCCCGCCTGGCCGCCGGCCATGTGGCCCTGAAATACAGCGGCAAGAGCATCGCCGAAGACAAGTAAGACTCACAGAACAACCAAAACCCCCGTTACGCTCGTAACGGGGGTTTTTATTACCCAACCCGCAGGCTGAAAATTCATTGAACGCAGTAACTCAAAGTGCTATACTGAAATTGATAAAACCTGCGCCAGTAAAGATTAGAAATGGAGGTACCTATGCCAGCGATCACCATTTCCCGCGAGATTGGCAGCAAGGGCGATAGCATTGCAGAACAAGCCGCCAAGAGGTTGGGCTATCAATTGGTGGATAAGAACACGATCGAGAAAGTCTTTCTCCAATTCGGGTTTACCGACTTCAAAGAAACGTATGATGCTTCGGGTTTCTGGGCGCAGTTCGACCCGCGCCGCAGCGAAATGGTCAATTTCATCAACCGCGTCGTCGAAACGATGGTTTATCATGGCAACGTCATCCTGCTCGGGCGCGGCGGCTTTGCCCTGCTGAAAGGTTATGCCGATGTGCTGAACGTGCGCATCCAGGGGCCATTTCCGCTGCGTGTTCAGCGTGTGATGGAAAACCAAGTGTTCAGCAGCCTGCCCCACGCCGAGGAATTTGTCCGCGAAAGCGACAAGATGCGCCGGGATTTCGTCGAATCTGTCCACGCCGGGTACTGGGATTCGGCCTCAGCCTTTGACCTGGTCATCGACACCGGCAAAATCTCCACCGAAATGGCTGTGGGCTGGCTCGAATCGGCTGTCCAAAAACTGAGCCTGATCCAGCCCGATGAAAGGCTGACCACCCGTTCGTTACAAATCGATCCGGTATTGCTCGACTCGGTCACCCAGGTGCTGGACGAGCAATTGGCCTGAGCGAGAATTTGGCAATAATGTTACCAAAACGGAGGGCATTGCCTTCCGTCTATATTCCGAGTATTTGAAAAGGCGTAAAAAATGAAACTTGTTTTGAATATTATCGGCGTCCTGCCCGGCAGCTTCATGACCGGTGATCCGCAGTGGTCGATCAATGGCGGAATCGCCATGATCCTCGGCGCGGGCCTGCTCTGGTTTGCCAACTGGCGCAAGAACAAAAACGGTTAGCTTCCTGCTGTTTCCCCAAAGAAAAAGACCTCACTCAGAATTGGGCGAGGTCTTTTTCTTTATCAGATCGAGTTCCACTTACCAAACTCCCGGAACCAGCCGATAGCGTGTCTGTTGGGTATATTCCTTATACCCCAGCAGTTCAGCCTGAAGGGTTTTATCCTCCCGGCCAGTGCGGGCAACAAGGATGCCGACAGCCAATACGGCCGGGATCAAAGCCCAGGGAGAACCCAGCAAAAAAGGCGTTGCCAGGTAGCACAGGATCGTCCCAACATAGCCGGGATGGCGCACAAAGCGGTATGGCCCGCCTGTTGCAACCGTGTGCTGGCGATCAGTTTGGATGCGAACGATGGCCGTGAAATAGGCATTCGAGACCATAGACCACATCAATATGACATCGTAGCCAAGAACCGCGACCACCAGTCCCGTAATTTGGGCCCAAAGCGGGAACGGCGTTGCCCAGCCGAAGCGCACATCCAAGCAGGCGACGATGTAGGTCGCAAAAATGAGCAAGCCCATAATCGAGACCATCATAAAATCCCAGTTCTTGTACCCTTTTTGCGGGCGGGCACGTTCTGCCAGCATTTGTGGGTTGACCGGCAGGATGAAAATAATTGTCCCCAGCGACCAGAGCAGGTAGACTGCGCTCAGCGCCCAGCCATTCCACCAGTCCCAGCGGCCAACCAAGCCGAATAGGATGGCAATCAATACCAGATTGCCGATGGTCTCGCGCCGCAACCAGCGCAGCGCGCCTTTTTTGGGATTTTGGTTTTCCATTTTGTTTTCCTTTAGACCATATAGGCCTGACTGGATAAGAATTGATCAATGCGTTCGTTCAACGCCGGGAGATGACGCTCCGGGATGAAATGGGGGCTGCCCGAAATTACCTCCGCTGCGACCAGGTTTTGGAAAATCTGTGGGGCGCGCGCCAGCACCCGCGAAGCCGGGAAAAGCCGGTCGTTTTCGGCGGCCAGCACCAGCACCGGGGCGGTGAAATGGGCGAGTTCTTCCTTGGTCACATTGCGTGGCATTTCCGTTTCAACCTGCACATGCTTGAAAACGGCGTCAGTGATTTCCAGCACATCTTCCGCAATCGGCTCACCCACAAACATCGGGCGCAGGATGCGAATCAGACGTTCGCGGCTGGGGGCAAGCTGGTAAAGCATCAACGGAATCAACAAGTCCAGGAACATGGTGCGCCGCGGGATGGAGACCAGCCCAGAAGGAATCACCACCACTGCTGCCGAAATGCGTTCCGGGATAACCGCCGCAGCGCGCAGAAAAATTCCCGCACCGTAAGAAACAGCCATCAAGGCGGCCCGGGGCAGTCCCAACCCATCCAGGGTATCGGCGACCCACTCGCCGTAGCTGTTCTCGGTTGGCGAAAGGCGCACTGGCGCGCTTTTGCCGGGGTGCCCAGGGGTATCCGGGGCATAGACACGGTATTTTTCCATCAGCGGGCGCACCCAGCCCAGGGTTATTGGATTCGTGGTGTTGCCGCCGTGCAAAAGCACCAGCGGCGGCCCATCTTGCGGGCCAGCGACCAGAACATGCGTCTCGCCAAAGCGGGTGGAAACCACCCGGCTTTCGGTTTCAATGCCAAGCTGTGCTAATTGTCGGTCATAGATGGCATGGATAGTAGCCTGACCTTCAGGAGTTCTATAGATAGACATTCTGTGTGTCCTTTTATTTATTGGGTGATTTCAATCAACAAATCACCCAATCACTCGTACCTGAGCGCCTCGACCACATTCATCCCGGCGGCCTGGCGGGCGGGAATGATCGCTGCTATAGCGCCAAAGAGCAGGCCGATCGCAATCGCGGCCAGGATCCCGCTCAAGGGGAAGTAGTAGCCCATCGGGAACATCACGTCAATTGCGGTGACGAAAACGTAGCCCAGGTACAGCCCGCCCAAGATGCCGAAGACTGTGCCGAGCGCGGCCAGCAGCAAAGCCTCGGCTACCACCAATGAGCGGATTTGCTTGCGCGTGCTGCCGACTGCCCGCAACATGCCAATTTCGCGGGTGCGCTCGATGACGTTAATCGTCAATGTGTTGAGCATGGCAATCAGCGAGGGGAAGGCCAGGATGGCGAATAAGATATAGACTGCGTAAAACGCGGCATCCATCAAACCCATCAGCGAGGCATAGTAATCTGCGCCAGAGATGACCTTGAACTGCGGGTAATCCGCCGCCAGGGTCTTGATTTGCGTCCCAACAGCCTCGTGATCGGCGCCGTCGCGCAGGTCAATTTGCAGGAAAACATCCTCAGTGGCGCCAAAATCAGCTTGCAGGTTGGCCTGCGAGAGATAAGCCGTGGTCAATTTGGCGTTCAGCAGGTCGGTGGCGGAGGCCGCAATCTGATAGGTGACGCGCCCGGTGGGAGTCAGCAGCTCGATGGTGTCACCAACTTTGGCCTGGGTGGCAACCAGGAAGGGACCGTTGACAATCAGCACGCGGTCATCATCCAGTTTGTCATAGATTGACTCGTTTCCATCGCTGAAAACCAACCCGCTAACCTGCTGAAACGCTTCCGGCTCAATCCCAATTAGCGAAACGGCCAGCCCGTTGGCGTTCGAGGTGCCGTAGCGGAAGGTGCTGACGGCATTCACATCGTCCAAGTCACGCAGGCGGTCGGCAAACTCAGGGATCGCGCCGACGTTGGTGCCCCATACGCCGATCGCTGGCGGCACCAGCAGGTAATCACTGCCCAGACTGCTCTTAATCATCCCGCCCAACATCCCGGTCATACTCGAAACCACTCCGCCCGCAGCCACAATCACCGCCAGGCCGAGCATACTGGCCGAAGCCGTCACCGCTACGCGGGTCGGCTGGCGGGTCAGGTTGCTTTGCGCCAGGCCGCCGATGCCTTGTCGGGCAAAGATGACCGCCGTCAGCCGCCCAAAGAGCAGCGCAAACGGGCGCACCAGTGCCGGGGCAATCAGGATCAACCCCAACAGGAAGAACAGACCGCCAGGCATGATCAGCGCGGCTTGACCGGAAAAAATCGCTGCAACGGAGAGGATGGCGATAGCCAGGCCGGCAATCGCCCCCCTGCCAGCATCCCGTTTGACGGTCGATTCTGCCGTTGATGGACGCAGGGCCTCGAGCGGGGTGACGTGGCTGGCTGCGAAGGCCGGAATCAGCCCGGCCAGTACTGTCACACCGACACCCGCCAGTATCGAAATGAGAATAAGTTCGAGCGAGATGACCGGCCAGCCAAGTTGGATATTGATAAAGGCGCTCATCGGCCCCTGGGCCAGGCGCATGGTGCCCACCGCCAGCCAGTAGCCAAAGAACAAGCCGAGTCCCGAACCGAGCAGGCCCTGGATCAGGCCCTCAGCCAAAATCATGCCGAGGATGGTGCGGCGGGTGGCGCCGAGGGCGCGCAGCATGCCAATATCGCGGCGGCGCTCACTGACCACGGTGCGGAAGGTATTGAAGATAATAAACCCGCCCATGAACAAAGCCAACATACCGAAAATGCTCAGCCCGACCTGGGCCATTTCCATGGTGGCGAAGAGTTCATCGCCTGCCACCAGCGTCCCAACCCGGAAACTGTCCCCGAGCGTGGCTTCGATGTTTGCCTGGATGGCGTCGCGGCGTTCCTGGCCGGCCATGGCTTCAACGTTCAGTTCAATCAGGTTGACTTTGCCGGTTTCGCCGGTCATTTTCTGGGCCTGGGCCAATGTAACGAAGACTTCCTCGTTACCGGAGGCCAGGCGTCCGGGCAGCAGACCGACGATGGTCAGTTGGGCGCTTCCAGCCGCAGAGGGGAGCGTCAGCGTGTCACCCAACCGGATCGAGAAAGAATCCGCCAGGGTTTGGGTGATGACCGCTGCCGCAGTGTCAGAATCATCCAGATAACGGCCCGAGACAATCGGGAAGGCGCGAATCGAGCGGGCAACTTCCGGGGTAATCCCCATCAAATTGACGGCGGTCAGCGTGTCGAGGCGGGCGGGGTTTCCATCCACAAAATCAGCGGGTAAGTTGATGCTGCGCTGGAGCGAGGCCGAAACGGCGCGCACACCATCCAGATCGCGCAGTTTTTCGGCGGCGGCAGGGTCGAAAGATCCGCCTGCGGCGCTGGCGATGCTGAAATCGACATTGCCTTCCGCCCCCTGGACGTTGGCCTGGAGCGCAGCGATCATGGTCGGCAGGATGGTGTTCATGCCGAAGATCAGCAGCACGCCAAAAATGATGGCGATGGTGGTTAGCACGGTGCGCAGTTTGCGCCCGAGGAGATAGCGAGTTGCGAGAGTCAGTTGAATGGACATTTTGTGATTTCCTGATTTAGTGATTTGGTGATTGTATAATTCACGTAATCACTAAATGAATTATGGAGGTCTTATGAATCCAGATGAGCTACGAGCCAGAACACGAGCGTTTTCATTACGGGTGGTAAAGTTGGTTCAAACTTTGCCCAAAAACATGATTGCAGACGTTCTCGGCAAACAGGTTTTACGCTGCGCAACCTCAGTGGGTGCCAATTATCGGGCGGCTTGCCGGGCACAAAGCGGGGCAATGTTCATTGCAAAGCTATCCATCGTAGTGGAGGAGGCTGACGAAACCGTATATTGGTTGGAACTCATCCGCGATGCCAGTTTGGTGAAACCAGAATTGCTGGCTGAACTGATTGACGAAGCCGAGCAAATTCTAAAAATCATGGCATCCTCACGAAAAACCGCAAGGAATTGAGTGATTTTTTGATTTAGTGATTTGGTGATTTTTAATCACTCAATCTCTAAATCACCAAATCACTAAATGGTTTTCTTGCGCTCTAAAATCGTTTCCTCAGCGACTTTGCCGTCTTTGAGGAAGATGATGCGATCGGCGTAGGCGGCAATCCGCGGGTCGTGGGTGACCATGACCACAGCGCGGCCATATTGCTTGGAAACCTGGCGCAGCAAGCTGGCGATTTCGTCGCTGGATTTGGTATCGAGATTGCCGGTCGGCTCATCGGCCAGGATCAGCTGCGGTTCGGCCACCAAGGCGCGGGCAATGGCAACCCGTTGCTGCTGTCCGCCGCTTAACTGGTCTGGCCGGTGGCTGAGACGGTCGCCCAACCCGAAGCGACTAAGCCATTCGGCGGCTTTTTTGTGCGCTTCGGCAGGTTTTAGCCCGTCGAGCGTAACCGGCAGGGCGGCATTTTCGAGCGCTGTCAGCACCGGGATGAGATTGTAGAACTGGAAGACAAAACCCATTTTGCGGCGGCGCAGTTCGGTCAGGGAATCGTCATTCAGGTCGTTCAAGTTGTGCCCGGCGACGGCAACACTGCCGTCGCTGGCCTTGTCCAACCCGCCGATGAGATGCAGGAGGGTCGATTTTCCACAGCCGGAAGGCCCCATGATGGCAACAAACTCGCCCAGGTCGATTTTCAAGGAAACGTGATCGAGCGCGGTCACGGCGGTTGCGCCGGAGCCGTAGATTTTTGTCAGGTTGGAAGTCGTGATGATGGTCATGGCATTGCTACTTTCTAATCAACTGTTCGGTGACATCCCATAAGCGTTGCTGGGTTTCGAGATTGCAGGCATTCTTGTTGGCTTTGGCAGGTTTGTCCGGTGCATCCCAGTAGCCGCCGGTGACGGTTTCCAGCGCAGGGTCAGTCGAGAGCCAGGTATAAGTCTCAGCCATCTTTTCGGGGGTCAGCGCAAATTTGCGCTTCATTTCATACAGCTTGAGCAGGAATTTGGGCAGGTGTGTCAGGCGTTCATCAGGGATGGCAACGTTGCCTACGCGCACACAATTGACGGTCACGCCCGTTCCCTTCAGCCGCTCGGCAAGGTCAAAAGTGAACATAACCTGGGCCTGCTTGGCATGGTAATAAGCATGCTGCATCGAAAACTTTTTCTGGCCGTTCAGGTTATCAAACTCAATATCCAGGAAAGGGTACGTCATCAAGCCCTGGCTGGCAACCGTGATAATGCGGCTGGGGGCGCTGGCCTTAAGCGTATCGAGCAAAAGCTGCGTCATCAGGAAAATATTGACGTGATTGGTGGCAAAAACCGTTTCCACGCCGTCTTCGGTCAGAACAGGTTTAGTTTGCGAGTGATCGAAATTGGCGGCATTGTGGATCAGGACATCCAGGCGTGGGTGGCGGCTGGAGAATTCAGCCACGAAATCGCGCACGGAGGCCTGCGAGGCCATGTCCACGCGCAGCAGTTCCACCCGCTCACTGTTCGCCGTTTTACGGACATCTTCCAGCGCCTGTGCGCCGCGCTCGGCCGAGCGGCAGGCCATGATGACGGTTGCGCCCAATCGGGCAAGTTGAATCGCGGCGGCTTTTCCAATCCCAGAATTCGCGCCGGTGATGATGATAGTTTTATCGGTCAGGTTGGTCATTTTCATTATGGGTTGAATGTGGAAGGTTCAAAAACCGTCCTTCGATTTCGTACTTCGCTCAGGGCCTGGAACTGGACACTGCTCACTGATTACCGGAAACCGGCGGCGGATAGGTCGAACCTTTGTCGCCTTTGCGCGGCCGGCCCCTCGGGCGGATCTCCGGTTCGGGGAAAGGCTGGCCTTTGATGGCTTCGAGGCGCATTTCGGTGATCTCCATCCAGCGCAGGTCAGCTTCGAGGTGCATGATGGCTTTGTCCAGTAACAGGATTTGGGCCATGCCTGTGCGCACATCGTAACCATCGCGCAGCGCCGTCATGGCGTGCATTTCTTTATACAGATGACTGCGCTGGGTTTGCATGATTTTTTCCAGGTTGCCCTCGCCTGAAAAAAGCGCCACCATCAGCTTCACAAAAAACTCGTCGCGCTGGTGCTGGTTATCCACCGCACAGGCAAACCACTCGTGCAGAGCGGTCCGCCCGGCATCGGTCAGGGCGTAAACCCGACGAGCGGGTTCACTGCCCTGCCCCAGGTCAGATTGGCGTTCGACCAAACCAGCTTCATCCAGGCGGTCAAGCGTGGTGTAGATCTGGGCAGGTTTAACATCCCAGGCTTCCGCACCGCCGACCACCGCCTCAAAGGCAGCGCGCAGTTCATAGCCATGGCGTGGCTTTTGGGCAAGTAATCCGAGCAGGGCGTGTCGAATGGACATAGTTAGTGTGATGGTTGAAAAAATAATTGATATACGAGTTAGTATTTATTATTTCAATATAATAAACGAGTTAATATTTATTGTCAAGGTTGTCCGTAAAAGCCTGATGGTGTGAATAAGCCAAAATCCGCGCCGGCAAAATGCCAAAACCAGGTGACGCAGTTACAGTATTGGCGCCAGCGTAGTGGAATTTTTCAAACCCACCAAATTGGGGATATGAAAAGAAGAAACGCTAGGTACAGCCACAATTGGTTCGGGATAACTCAAACGCACCAATTTCGGCGCGTTTTTTGTAAAAAATCGCGTTGGGCGTGCCTGAACCGCCCCGGAGTCGCGGGCAGGCAGGCGTTTTTCAATTGTTTTGCCCCCTGTTGCTCGCTCCACTCCCTACAAAAGTGGGTAACTGAGCAACTCTCTTACCGTCCAGCGACGATTAATTACCCCGGCGGCCATTGCCGGGGTTCGTTGGCGATATTTTCGTGGAGTTTGCCTGCCCTTTCTCATCAGCGGTGCAGACAGGGTCTCTCTCAACTCCTCGTGATAGCGGACAAAATGATACACCGCCAGCCACCAAAACAGATGCTCAACCAATTCAGGGGTGTATTGAGCCAGGCCCCAGGTGCGACGAGCCAGCTTTGAAACCCCTTCACGAATGGTCAGGTTCAGGCGCTCGACGAAGGATGTGTTGATGAGCCCCGTCAGCCCGAGCGCCTTCAAGCGGGAAACAAAATCGGTTTTCTCCCCGCAGAGTACCCGCTGTTCGACCTTGACTAGCTTTCGGCGCTGGTGGTGTTTGATCACCTGCCCATACAATAATGAAGGCCAGACCATCCAGATGGGCTTTTTTGCCCCTTCAGCCTGATGCCAGAAACCGAAGTGGGCCGTGATGGCGTAGAAATAGTGTTTCAAGCCGTCGGAACTGAAAATGGGCAGACAGCCATCTGCGAGTCTGGATTTGAGTTCATGCAGCACAGAGTAGGCCATCGCCTGGCTGCGTTCGCCCACCTGAATGACTGGAATGATCTTGGTTTTGGCTTCTGTAGCCGTCCACACCCACACTTCCGCAGCGCTGCGCTTCACCTTTCCCCATAACTCATCCAACTGGACATGCTCCAGGAGCAAATCGCGGAAGAAATGATCATGGAGTTTGCGCCCATGCTCACCAGCTCGGGTTAGCCAGGTGCGGATGGTGCTCTCACGAACTCGATAGACTTCTTGCAGCACCGCAGTCTCCACGCCGTGGGCTTCCAGCAGCATGACTTTTTCCACAACTTCGGATGGAGTTTTGAGCCGATAGAGCGGGGTATTGCGGCGACGGGAAAAACCCGCCTGGCAAGTCAGATCCCCGATCTTTTCTCTCGTCCCATGCGACCCATTGGCCACCAGGGCGTGAATGGCCTGGTCAGTGATCCCAAAGTAGTAACAATCTGGATCCAGACAGGCATGCCCATCGGTGAGGCTTTGCTTCGGACGCCCCCCTTTGCCCTTTTTCATCGCGCTCCAGGGGATCATGGAGTGTGGGCAGGTCTGTGGTTCTATCTCGATTGCCCGTTCTTTTTGACAGAGTGGGCAATCTTTTTCGCTCTTGGGCTTCATCTGCCGGATTTTCGGGGATTCGAGCGTCTTTGGCTTGGGCAAGATGGATGATAGCCACTGGATAAACCACTTTTTCCGCCGAAACTGCAATAGTTCGCGCAGCAAAAGCGCAGCCAGCAACAGGAGCAAGACAATTTCTCTGATATTCAAGGTGCTTTTCCTTCTACTGGGGTTCGCAAAGCGCCTATCCTACCATGTTTTCCTCTCCCGGGTAGTTATCCCGAACCAATTGGGGCTAGACCAAACGCTATAGTAATCTGTTGAAATATCGACTGTCTTTGGCCGCTTGTGATTTGCGAACCAATACATCCATTTTATAAGTTAATGAGGAGAATAGGCATGAAACCACTCACCAATCGCGCAGTTGTGTTTTTGCTTGGTCTTGTATTATTACTGGTAATGGCGTGTAGACTTCCCGCGCCACAACCGCCTGCTCCCAAACCGACTATTTCTGAGCCGCTTCCTTCTGAACCAACCTCTGTTCCGGCTTCGGATTCGCCAACAGCAGCGGCAACCGAAATTTCCCCAACCCAGACAGCGCCTGCTCAAGAGCCAGGCAGCAACCCGAATAACCCCATCTCACGCGCGGAAACGCTGGTCACGATTGACTGGGAGATCCGAGTGCTGGAAGTTCTGCGCGGCGACGAGGCCATGGCGATGTTGAAACAGGTCTCGGCCTTCAATGGGCAGCATGAAGATTCGGACATGGAATACATGCTTGTAAATCTTGGTGTTAAATATGTTGGCGCGGCAGAGACAGCCTACGTATACGGCAAGATTTTCCGCAGCGTGGGCAGCGCCAATGAGATCTACAAAAGCGTTTCATTCATTGACGTGGAAGTTCCCGACCCCGAACTGGAAGCCAACCTTTCGCCTGGCGGCGAAACCGAAGGCTGGGTCGCAATTCAGGTTGGGAAGAATGAATCGGGAATCATGCTGGTGGTTTGGCCCTACGTTTCATATGAGAACAACACGACAATATTCAGTGAAGCCACGCCAAAATGGTACATTTCTCTGGAACCATAAAACCATGGCGTGAAATATATTGCTGCAAGAGAAACATCAACTTTGTTTTGCAAATCTACACGAAGCAGACTCCTTAATTTCCCAAAAAAGATGTAGAATACTGCATTATTTTCATCTCCCATAAGGAAACCTGCCCGTGGAAACTCTCTTTACTCCTGAAAACGGTATTGCCCTCATTACCCTGGCCGTGCTCGAAATCGTGCTCGGCATCGACAACATCATCTTTATCTCCATCCTGGCTGAAAAATTGCCAGAAAACCAGCGCGCCAAGGCTCGCCAACTAGGCCTGGGAGTCGCGCTCATCACCCGTATCCTGCTCCTGCTCTCGCTGAGTTGGATCATCAAACTAGAAACTCCACTTTTTACCCTGCCCATTTTCGAAATCGGCATATCAGGACGTGATTTGATCCTGCTCGGCGGCGGCTTATTCCTGATCGCCAAAGCCACCCACGAGATCCACGACAAGCTGGAAGGCAAACACGGCGAAGCCAGCGCCAAAATAGCCCCAACCTTCCTCGCCACCATCATTCAGATCGGCCTGCTCGATATTGTCTTCTCGCTCGATTCAGTCATCACCGCTGTCGGCATGGTTGACGAGATCATCGTTATGATTGTGGCTGTGATAATCGCCATCGTTATCATGCTCTTTGCTTCCGGCCCGATCAGCGACTTTGTCAGCCGCCACCCAACTGTCAAAATCCTGGCGCTCTCCTTCCTGTTGTTGATTGGCACCGCCTTGATTGCAGAAGGCTTCCACCAGCACATCGAAAAAGGCTACGTCTACTTCGCCATGGGCTTCTCGGTCTTCGTCGAAATGCTCAACCTGCGCATGCGCGCCAAAAGCGACCCCGTCCAGTTGCACAGCGCCTATGCACAGGCTCCCGCAGGTCGCTCTCACACCGCCCGAAACGCAAATAAAAAGAAATAATCAGGAAAAATCCCGCCCGGCACAACTTGCCGGGCTTTTTCACATGTCCTATTTTCGCAACCTTGCCAGAATCGCCACCGGCCAGCGCAATCTCGACCCGCGCATGGCAATTTACTACGTCACAGCCCAATGCAACTTAAACTGCGCCTACTGTGAAGATTTCGGCGCACGCCGCAACCCGGCCCAGAGCACACACCAACCGCTTGAGCACACCCAGCACATCCTGCGCGTTATCCGCGGCGGCACAGATGCTCTCTGGCTGACCGGCGGAGAGCCACTGCTCGCCCCGCATTTACTGGATTTAATGGGATTTGCCAAACGGGAACTCCGCTTCCGCTCCCTGACCGTCATCAGCAACGGGACTCTGCTGCCTTCCCACCCGCAAATTTTACCCTTGCTCGACCGGCTGGTCATCAGCCTCGATACTCTTGACCCGGCAGCCTGGGAAGCGCTAAATATGCCAAAAACCTACGCCGAATCGATTCTCGAGATCGTGCGTGATACAGCAAAAGAGCAGAAAAAACACAATTTCAAGTTAATTCTAAACGCGGTCATCACCCCTGAAAATCTGGAAAGTGAAAAACCGGATAGCCCGTTTTCCGCTCTCGATGCCCTGATCGATTTCTGTGTCCAAAACAAAATCTGGATCTCTTTCTCGCCCCAATCCGTTAACAACTGGCCGCGCTACGAGCTGACAGTTTCGCCCACCTACCAGGCTTTCATTCAAAAACTGATCCAACTCAAACGGGACGGTACACCCATCATGGGAAGCCTGGCCTATCTAAGAACGCTTGCCACTCTCGAACCTTACGACTGCTACCCAACCCTGATCCCGCGCATCCTGCCCGGTGGCGAGTTGGAATACCCCTGCCGACCGATTGCCAAAGCGGGCAACGAACAGGGCGGACGCGAGATCAACCTGCTCGATTTTGCTTCCTGGAAAGAAGCCTGGGCAGCTGCCCGCCAGCGCTATGGTGAGGCCCCAGTAGCCTGCAACTCCTGTTTCCAACAATGCTACGCTGAACCTTCACTTATGCAATCTCGTCCGCTTGAAGCCTGTCTAGAAAAAACTAGAGTCTCAGGCAAGCTCAACCTGGAGCAATTCTCGCCAGGATAATCACACCAAGAACCTTCACATGAAAACACTTAACATCTCAGCCAAACAATGGGAAAGAGCTATCTATATTGCAATTTTTCTAATAGGGGTCATTTCACGCATCAGTCTGGCATTTGTCAATCGCGAAGCCAATGATCCACATATGGAAGTCGTTCAATGGATTCTGACCCATAACGATCTACCCATCCAAACCGACGATAATTGTTGGGAATGTTTTCAACCCAAGCTTTACTATTTTACAACGGCCGTTTTTCTGCATTTTTTTTCAATCAACAATCCTGACACCCAAATCATCATTGCCCAACTTCTGAACAGTTTGCTGGGAATTGTAATGCTGGGATATGCATATTTTCTTATCCAGCTTCTGCCGTTTGAGCATATAAATAAGTTGTTGGCCTTTGGCCTGATTACACTTAATCCAGGACTGGTGGGGATTAATGTACAAGCCACGAACGACACTTTCGCCATCAGCTTTTCATTTATCGCTATTTATTATGCTTTTCGCCTGGTTACATCTACAACGAAACTCGCAACATCGCGACAAAATAAGCTTGATTTTATTTTGGTAATTTTATTTACAGTGTTGGCAATTCTAGCAAAAACCAATGCCATCGTCACAGCAGCGGCCATCCTGATTGCGTTCTTAGTCAAAGCTTTTTCCCATCAATCAGCAATTTTCTACCGGCGAAGTCTTTTGTTTTTACTGGCTACTTCTTGCTTGGTGATATTCAACCCCCTTAGTCAATACATCGTAAATTATCAAACATTCGGAACGCCGATCACCCTGACCATCAACATTCCCAAACAGCCCCTGCCACATATCTTTGAAAAAACCGAGACACACCGACCTGGTATCCTGTCAATTCAGGATGGATTCTTTACTTTTCGAATTATCGAGCTCATTCGGGATCCCCAAATCAATCGTAGTAACAAAAATTATCCCATCCACCGCACATCTTTCTGGGCAGTCCTGTACGGACGAACACATTTCATCCAATACAATCAGTGGCCGCAATCCTGGATAACAACATCCACAATCATTCAACAACTTGGCCGATTAATTTATTTGTTTGCCCTACTCCCTAGCCTGGCATTTATAATCGGGCTAAGCAGTGAATTTTTAATTTTATTTAAGTTCTTGCTCTTTAAGCCTCAGCCAGACAACAAAAGAGATTTACAACCTACCCCACCATCATTATTCTCTGCCTTTCGCCTCAACCTGAATGCTTTCAATGGAGCCGGGTTATTTTTTGCACTAACACTCGGCTATCTCGGATTCCAAATCCTATACGCTCTCCAATATCGTATTTATACGGTTATCAAGGCCATTTTTATCTACCCAGCTTGGCCGGCCATGCTCTTTTTCTACTTGGCGGGTGCCCAAATCTTATACCAACAAACTCGGCGATTTCCTTGGATATTCTATATCTTCATTATCAGTAATATAGTGCTTATAGGTCTATATATTCTGGATAGTTTAGCATTGCTTTTACAGCTTACCAATTAAGCTAAAAAATTCGGAGGAGAAAGTATGTCAACTCCCAAAATCTCACGTCCACAATTCCCGCCCGGATATGTTGAAAACCCGACCAAAACCGTTCCGTGGGAAATGGTCGAACAACGCCTGGCCGAAGCCAAAAACTACTGGCTGTGCTCGGTCCACTCCGATGGACGGCCGCATGTTGTCCCGCGTTGGGCGGTCTACGTAGATGACAAAATCTACTACGATGGCAGCCCTGAAACCCGGCATGCCCGGAATATTGCCCAAAATCCGCGCGTGGCCCTGCACCTCGAAAGCGGCGACCAGGCTCTGATCATAGACGGGACAGCCAAAGAAGCGGGAAAGCCATCCGAAGAACTGGCCACCAAAATCGCTGGCGCTTACTGCGCCAAGTACACCCCGTTCGGCTACAGCCCGCAGCCCGATCAGTGGAACGAGGGCGGGTTGTTCGTGTTTACGCCCAAAAAAGTGCTGACCTGGACAAATTTCATGGATGACCCAACGCGATTTACAATCGAATAAGATGCAAAAAGCCTTGCAGCGAAAACTGCAAGGCTTTTTGGACGATACAAAGGAAATCACTTTCCCTGGGTTGGCAAATAGGGCATCTGCGGCCCTTCGACCCCCAGAAATTCAGCCAGCGCGGCGCGCATAGCAGTGCGGTCATCCCACAAGTATTCGGTTGTACCAAAGCACATCGATTGCTCATGGCCTTTGCCGCAGGAAACCAGCAAGTCGCCGGGGCGAGCCAGTCGCAGGGCAAAGCGGATGGCTTCGCCGCGGTCAGGGACGCAGTAAAAGCTCTTTCCCTCGCGCCCACCCTGACTTTTGGCGCCCGTCGCCATCTCGTCCAGAATCCCATCAAGGGATTCGGTGCGCGGGTCTTCCGCCGTTAGCACCGAGATGTCTGCCAGTTGGGCGGCGGTTTCGGCCATCATGCGCCGTTTTTCGCGGTCGCGCAGGCCCGCCGAGCCAAAAACCGCAATCACCCTGCCAGAGGTCATCTGGCGGGCGGTTTCGAGGGTCACTTTCAGAGCGTTGGGGGTGTGGGCAAAATCGACGATGGCGCTAAAGTTTTGGCCCAGGTCGATACGTTCCATGCGACCAGGGATGCCAGGCAGGGCCGCAATTCCCCGGGCAGCAACTTGCGGGTCGATGCCCAGGCCCACCACCGCCGCCGAAAAAGCCGCCAGACAGTTCGAGACGTTATAAGCCCCGACCAGGTTCGAACGGGCGGCGCGCACTTCAAAATCACGCCCACAGATGTCAAAAACCAGCCCTGAAGGCTCGTAACGTATGTTCCCGGCATAAATATCGGCATCGGAGCTTAGGCCATAGCAAACCCGCTCTATGCCGGGTTGCCGAGTTCTGGCATTCGATTGGACGAGCGCATCCAGGAATGGATAAGAAATATCATCGCGGTTGAGAACAGCCAAACGCGGGTTGCCCTGCACTTTCTCAAGCGTTTCAGCCAGCAGTTCGAACAGGCGGCCCTTAGCGGCGCGGTAATTCTCATACGAACCATGCTCGTCGAGGTGTTCATGCGTGATGTTGGTCACAACTGCAATGTCATACTGTGAAGCGTCCGCCCGGAACTGGGACAGGCCGTGAGAGGTCGTCTCGAGCACAACATGCGTCAGCCCGGCGGCGACCATTTTGGCGAGATACAACTGCACGTCCGGGGCGTCTGGGGTGGTGACATGAAAGCCGGTATCCAGCTCCTCGCCGCCAATGACCGCATTGACCGTCGAAATGATCCCGGCCTTGATCCCGGCGGCAATCAGGATGTGATAAAGCAGGTTGCTGGTGGTGGTTTTGCCGTCCGTGCCGGTCACGCCGATCACGGTCAGCTTTTTGCCGGGATAATCGCGAAAGGCCGACGCGAGATAAGTCACCGCCCGGCGGGCATTTTCCACGCGGATGTAGGGCACAGCCAACCCGTCGATTTGCTCCTGTCCGACGATCGCCGCTGCGCCCTGTGCGATGGCCGCCGGGATGAACTTGTGCCCATCCGCGCTGCCACCCGGCATGGCGATGAACAGGTCCCCCGGCCGAATTTTGCGCGAATCGATCACCACCCCGCCGACAGGTGGGTCGCCGCCAAAATCGCCGGAATAAGCCAAAGGAAATTCAGCAAACAGGTCTGAGAGAAGTTTTTGTGTGGTCATGGGGATGTTTTACCATAAAAGCCCCCTCCCGGCTTCCCCCAAATTCCAAAACCGGGAATTTAGGGGAGGGGCATGTTCCCGCTATAATTTCAGCATCTACTCAACAAAAAAAACAGGCCGGGAGAGTTTCCCGACCTGTTAGAGTTCGTTTCGATAGAAATTTAGCGCAGGTTGGCGCGCAGGCCTTCGAGCTTGCCCGCAACCGAACCATCCAGCACTTTGTCGCCAACGCGAATGACCAGACCGCCCAGGATGGACGTGTCAACGCGGAAAGTGACCGCTGCCGCGCCAGACTTGGCAAGCACATCTTTCTTGACCACTTCCTGCTCGGCGGGCGTCAGCGGCAGGGCGCTGGTGATTTCAGCAGACTGCCCGGCGACACTTGCGCCTTCCATGACAAGCACCTTGCCAGATTTGACACCCGAGAAGAATTCGTCGATCAGCGTGTGTTGACGTTTCTCATCAAGGGTTTCGCCAACCAATTTTTGAGTGGCGGCAATCGAAAGGGCGGCAACCTGTCCACGTAAGTCACCCAGGATACGGTTGCGCTCTTCTTCAACTTCAACCAGGGCCTTTTCGCGGGCCTTGTCAGCTTCAGCTTCGGCGACAGCTTTCACATCGCGGCCAGCAACTTCGGCGCGTTCGGTTGCTTCACGCACCAAACTGGCGGCCTTGGCCTGGGCTTCGGCCAGGATCTTTTCAGCTTCTTTTTCGGCGTTGGCGCGGGCATCGGCAGCTTCACGGGCATCTTCAAGACCCTGGGAGATCGTAGCGCGGCGTTTTTCAAGCAGGCCGGAAATCGGGCCAACAATCCACTTGGCGACCACCACATAGACAATGATCAGGTTGACAACCTGAACCAGGAAAAAGGGTAAATTAAGACCTAATGCATCCAAAGCAACCTCCTAGTTTTAGAATACGAACAAAATCAGGAGCGCCACCACCAGGCAATAGATGGCAACGGCTTCAGCAAAGGCAATTCCCAAAATCATGTTGGTCTGGATGGTGCCGGTGGCATCGGGATTGCGGCCCATGGCCTGCACAGCGCCGCCAGTTACAATTCCGATACCAGCACCCGCGCCAATCGCGCCAATCATCGCCAGACCGGCGCCAATCAATTTTGCGGCTTCAGCTTCCATAGTAGATAATCCTCCGTTTAGTCGTTTCCGGGCGGGACGATTTGCTAGAACAAATCGCGCCACAGTGAGATAGTGTTTACCCGGGCAAACCTCGCCCGAAAATTACGCGTGCGCTTCTTCGTGGTGTTCGTCGCCGTGACCCTGCGTGGCCTGTGCCATGAATACCATGGTCAACATACCGAACACGATCGCCTGGATGAGACCGACAAAGAATTCCAACAAATAGAACATGGACTGGGCAAAAACCGGCACCAGAGAACCAATAACAAACAACAGTACTGCGCCTGCGAACATGTTACCGAAAAGACGGAAGGCAAACGAGAGCACTTTCGAAAATTCGGAAACCAGTTCGAGCAAGCCGACGCCGAAGTCGATCACGCCAAAAATCGGCTTGCTGAACAGGGTCTTGGTGTTCCAGAACTTGGTCAGATAATTCACGCCTTGCGCTTTAAAACCGAAGTACTGGATCATCACCACCGCCACCACAGCCAGGGCAAAGGTGAAGTTCAAGTCGGTCGAAACGGGACGCAGGAATGGGATAATGGCGTAGTCGCCATGATGTTCATCGCCAGCCGTAGATTCGTCCCAGATGGTGGTAAACGGCCCAACCTGTTTGAGGTCGTATCCGTGGCCGTCATAGTGGTGTACCAGTCCAATGGTTTCGTTGCCGGGGATCAAGCCAGACCAGTTGGCAGCCAGCACCAACAGGGTGATCGTGGCAAACCAGGGAAAAATCTGCTTGGCCCATTTTCCGGCTGTGCCTTCGGTAATGCCATAAAGCATTTCCATCAGGGCTTCGACAGCGCCAGAGATGCCGGTCAGCACCATTTTGCCATTTTTAACCCCACGGGAAACACCAATGGCAAGCAAAATTACAACGATGTCGGCCAGAATAAGGCCCACAAAAGTGTTGGTAATGTAGAAGCCGCCAAACAACGGGGTCTCACTCAATTTTTCGCCGGGCAGGTAGACATGCGGCATAATGGGCTTGATCCCGAGACCGATTCCAAAGAAACCGGTAAACAAGAATAAGCCCAGAATAATGGCCGCAAGCACGACCCAGCGCGCCCACACTCGTTTCTTGGGTTTTTCACTCACGATTTACTTCCTCCTCAAGAGATTTGGCTTCGTTCGTAGAGACAGGTTTCAAGCGGTTGGTAGCCTTGCGCACAATAAAAACCAGCACAAGCACCGCAACCGGAGCACTGACAACAATAAAAATAATTGTAAATAAAGGCCTGGTTTCAAGAACCTTATCCAACCACAACCCCGCAAACAGCGCACCGATAAGGATGATGGGTGTCAGGCAACCGACCTGGCCGACGACCGTGGCCAGGGTCATATTAAAGGCGTTATTGTTCTGATTGGTTGGCTGGCTCATGCGTTGCGGATTATATCACAAGGACTTTTATGAAGTCCAGTACAGAAGTACACAAAGTAGAGTAGAAAAGGGCGAATAGCTTTTGGCTGATTCATCGACTGTATTGGCGCTCCGTTCAGGGCTTTTGTGGATAAAAACCAGGCCACCCTCCCCATTTTGGCGGAGGGTGGCGCTCGCAAATCAGTCCTTACTTGACAAACAGGATGGCCGCGGCGTCGGTGGAGAGACCAAACCAAGGAATGAGAATCGTCCCGACCAGGATGATGCCCAGCGTTAGCACGCCGATCGCAACTAGGTGCGGGCGCGAAATCGCAATAGGGTGTGATTCTTCATCCTCACCTTCCATGCGATACAGGTAAACGTATTTCATGACCGTCAGGTAGTAGTAAACACCCACGATGGAAGTGACGATACCAATCACAACCAGCCATGTCCAACCGGCCTGGATGGCGGCAAAGAAGACCAGGAATTTTCCGACAAAACCACCGAAAGGCGGCATGCCCGAAAGCGACAGGAAAGCCACCAGCATGGCCAGGGCCAGGTAGGGCGAGCGGCGACTGAGGCCATCATAGGCGCGAACATCATCCGAACCAATCGTGCGCCCAACGATGGCAACAATGCCAAAGGCGGCCAGGTTGGTCAGGATGTAAGCCAACAGGTAGTAAACTGCCGAAGCAACGCCCAATGACGAAGCGGCGATCACGCCCAGCAGGGCATAACCTGCATGGGCAATCGATGAGTAAGCCAGCAGGCGTTTGAGGTTCTTTTGGGCCAGGGCCACCAGGTTACCAAGGATCATGGTTACGGCAGCCAAAATCGCTAGGATCATCTGCCATTGCTCAGCAGTAGAGCCAAAAGTCGTCAGGAACAGGCGGGCCAGGACGGCAAAACCAGCGGCCTTGGAGGCCGTCGAAAGGAAACCGGCCACCGGGGTCGGCGCGCCTTCGTAGGTATCGGGTGCCCAAAAGTGGAAAGGAGCCAGGGAGAGCTTGAAGCCCAGGCCAACCACCAAGAGGAGCAGAACACCAATCGAGAAGGGTGTCGGCGAGGCGAATTGCTTGCCAAGCTCATCGAAGGAGGTCGCGCCACCGAAACCGTAAACCAGGGTCAGGCCATAAAGCAGGATGGCAGAAGTCATCGCGCCAAAGAGCAGGTACTTGAAACCGGCTTCGACGGATTTTTTGTCATCGAGCAGGAACCCGGCCAAAACATAGAGCGGAATGGAGGTGGTCTCAATCGCCAGGTAAAGCATGACCAGGTCCGAGGCAGAGGCCATCAGGCTCATACCAATCGTCGATGCCAGCAAGAGCACAAAGGCTTCGGCCCGGCGGGAGACGCCTTCCACATCCATCATAAACAGGGCAGAGATGGCGGCGGCAAAGATGAAGAACAGCTTGAAGGCGTAGGCCAGCATGTCAAAGCGGATCATACCGCCCCAGGCCAAAACGCCCTCCGCGCCAGGGCGACCAAGAAAAACGCTGATCGCCAGGACGGCAAACAAGCCGCCTGCGGTCAGCCAACCGAGGTTCAGGCGGCGCTTCTCATCCTTCCACAAAGGATCAAGCACAAGGATGAGGATGCCGAGCACCAGCATCAAGACTTCAGGCAGGATTGCCAGTAAATTGACACTCATTTATGCACCTCCCAAAAGTCGCAGCACGTTTTGGACGCCCAATTCGACCAATGGAGCCATCAGCGCGGGGAACATACCCAGGGCAAACATGACCACACACAGCGTCCCCAGAGCTATTTTATCGAGAACAGAAATTGGGGTGATGTGGCCTTCAAACTGGGCAGGCATATCACCGAAGAAAACGCGCCGGATGGCGATCAAAACGTAGGCCGCTGTGATAACAATCGAAAGCGAGGCGATCACAGCCACCACCCACTGTGTTTTCCAAACGCCCATAAAAATGGGAAATTCAGCCACAAAACCGGACAGGCCGGGCATACCCATCGAAACCAGGCCGCCGATGATGAAGGAAATCGCCACCCAGGGCAACGGCTTGACCATGCCACCCAGGTCGGGGAGCTGGCGGGTATGGGCGCGGTCATAAACCATGCCGACGGCAGCAAAGAAGAGCGCCGTCATTACGCCGTGTGAGAACATCTGCAAGCCCGCGCCGACCATGCCCTCGCGATTGAGGGTGGCGAAGCCGAGCATGACCAGGCCCATATGTGAAACGGAGGAGAAGCCGATGATGTACTTGAAGTCGGTCTGGATCATGGCGATAAAGGCGCCATAAACCACGTTGACCAGCGCCAGGCCCATGATCAGCCACTGCCAGTATTGTGCGCCTTCAGGCAAAAGCATGATACCGACGCGCAGGGCGGCAAACGCGCCCAGCTTCATCAGCACACCAGCGTGGAACATCGAAACCGCGGTCGGAGCGGCCACGTGACCGTCAGGCGACCAATTGTGGAAAGGGAAGATACCGCCCAGGATGGCAAAGCCGAGAAAGACCGGCAGGAACCAGAAAACCTGGAAAGGGATCGAGTAACCAAAGATGGTGACCATGCCCGCCATCGCACCGGCTTTTTCCATCATAAGCATGTCGAAGCTGTAGACGCCGGTGTTCAGGCCAACCTGCCAGTACATGGCCAGCGCACCGACCAGGGCAAAAACCGAGCCCAGGAACAGGTACAGAGTCAGTTTCATGGCCGCATACTCGCGGGTCTGTTTCCAGCCCCAGATGGCGATCAACAAATACATCGGGAAGACAGCGATCTCATAGAAGAAGAACAACATGAACAGGTCGAGCGCCACGAAAACGCCGAAGACGCCGCCCGCAAGCAGGAACAGGAAGGCGAAGAATTCGCGCGGGCGATCATCGATGCCCCACGAAATCAGCACGCCGGTGAACATGACCAAACCGGTCAGCAGGACGAGCGGGGTGCTGATCCCGTCCACGCCGACGTGGTAGGAAATACCCAGCACCGGCAGCCAGTCCACTTTTTCGATGAACTGGTAGCCCGCTGCGGCATGGTCGTAAGAAAAGTAGACCCAGACCGACAGGATGAGCGCAAAGACCGCAGCGGCCAGGGCCGTGACGCGGATCTCATTTTTGCGCTCGCCATTCATCAGGAAGATGATCAGCGCGGCGACCAGTGGGGTAAAGACAATGACACTAAGAATTGGAAATTGCATCGCGCACCTCGGCTAGAACAACATCATCATGGCTCTGTTGATGACATCCAAAATCCACATCGGCCAGATGCCGATCACCAGGATAAGAATCATCAGCGGAGCCATAACAAGGATTTCGCGGATATTAATTTCAGTCAGGCGATGTTCGCCGTGGGCCCAATGCTCATTGAGCGGCCCGTGCAAGACGTCCTTGATCCCTTTCAGGATATAAGCGCCGGTCATCAACAGGCCGAGCATGGCAAGGGCGGTGAAAACGGGCAGGATGGCCCATGCGCCCCGCACGATCATAAACTCGGAGACAAAGCCGTTCAAGCCAGGCAAGCCAAGCGAAGCCATGCTGACAAAAATCAGGATGGTGCCGTAGACCGGCATGAGCGGGAACAAACCGCCAAACTGGCGCAGGTCGCGGGTGTGGGTGCGCTCGTAAATCACACCGACCAGGAAGAACATGCCTGCCGCCGAAAGGCCGTGATTGAACATTTGCAAGACCGCGCCGTTCAAGGCAATGGTCGCATCGAGCGTGCCAACCGCTTTGGCAGCGGCGGCGATGCCGAGCAGGACAAATCCCATGTGGTTGATGGACGAGTAGGCCACCAGGCGTTTGAAATCCGTCTGACCGTAAGCGCCGAACGCGCCGAAGATGATCGCCATCACCGCCAGGAAAGCCAGAACTCCGGCAAACTGGGCCGATTCCGCCGGATAGAACGGCAGCACCAGGCGCAGGAAACCGTAGGCACCGAGTTTGAGCAGCACGCCCGCCAGGATCATCGAACCGGCTGTCGGGGCCTCGGTATGCGCATCCGGCAGCCAGGTGTGGAAGGGCCAGACCGGAACCTTGATGGCAAAGGCAATCACAAAGGCCCAGAAAGCAACCGTTTTGACCGTGCCGGTCGAAAGCCCAAGCAGGGTGGCCGTCTCGAGCGTTGTCCAGCGTTCAGCCAGGGCGACAATGTCATAAGTCTGGAAGAGAACACCCAGCATCTGGATCGCCAGCAGCAGGCCAAGCGACCCGGCCATGGTATAGATGAAGAACTTGAGTGAAGCATAGTTGCGATTGGCCGAACCCCACTGGTTGATCAGGAAGTACATGGGCACGAGGCCAATTTCCCAGAAGACGAAGAAAATCAGCAGGTCGAGAGCCATGAAAACGCCCAGCATGCCCGTCTCGAGCAACAGGAACAGGATCATGTAAGCCTTGACCCTATCACTGATATTGAAGGAAGCCAAAATCGCCAGAGGGGTCAGGAGAGTGGTCAACAGAACCATCGAGAGCGAAAGCCCGTCCACACCGAGGTGGAAGGTCGAGTTGATGGCGGCATACCATTCATATTGCTCTTCGAACTGGAAACCTGGCAGGGTCGAGTTGAAACTTGTCCACAACCAGACCGACAGGCCCAAAGGAACCAGGCTGGCAAGGAAAGCCGTCCAGCGGATGGCCTTGGCCTGGTCATTGGGGATGAACAGGATGGCCAGCCCCGCCAGGACGGGGAAGAACAGGATGGTTGTCAACAGGTGAGTGCTAATGAAGTCCATTGTCCACTCCCTTTAGGCAAGGAAAAAGTAATAAGCCAGCACCGCCACCAGGACGATGAGGAAGGAGGCCGAAGCAATCAGGTAACTCTGAATGCGGCCAGTTTGTGTGTAGCGCAGTTCGTGCCCGGCTTTTTGGAAGACTGCCGCCGTGCCATCACCAATGAACTCATTGATGAACGGCTTGTCGAACTTATTGCGCAAGAAGTCGCCGATCCAAATCGGGGTTTTGCCGATGAAGTGCAGAAGGCCGTCAATGACACCCTTATCCATCCAAAGCGAAGTGAAGACTTCCGAAAGCCAGATGACCGGCTTGACGACAAAGAAGGCGTAGAACTCGTCGAAGTACCACTTGTTTTGGAGCAGGGTGTAGAGCGGGCCAAACGGCTTCTGGAGCGGGTCGGGCTGACCGGCTTTGACATCCTTGTAGACCAGCCAGCCGAGGCCGAGGCCGCCCAGGGCAACCACCAGCGAAATCCCGAGCGGGATCCAGCTAAACTCAACCGCTTCGGGATGTTCGAGCAGGGTCCCGCCGACGAATTCGTGGAACCAGTTCGGAATCAGGCCGCCGAGGCCGGGGAAGTGCTCCGGGATGCCGACCCAGCCGTAGCTGATCGCAAAAACGGACAGGATCGCCAGCGGAAGGGTCATCGTCCACGGGGTTTCGTGGGCGTGTTCAGCTTCCTTGGTACGCGGTTCGCCGAAGAAGGTCAGGGTGATCTGGCGCATGGTGTAGAAAGCCGTCATCAGCGCGGCCACCGACAGGGTGATGAGAATCGTCCAATGTCCGTGCGCGAAGGCATCGGCCAGGATCTCGTCCTTCGACCAGAACCCAGCCGTGACAAGCGGGAAGCCCGAAAGGGCAAATCCGCCGATCAGGAAGGTCCAGAAGGTAATTGGCATTTTCTTGCGCAGGCCGCCCATATTGAACATATCCTGCGGGTCAACCTTGTGGTTGCCGGTGTGCAAGACGCCGTGCTCCATGCCGTGGATGACCGAGCCGGAGCCGAGGAAGAGCAGCGCCTTGAAGAAGGCATGCGTGACGAGGTGGAAAGCAGCGGCGATGTAAGCACCCATACCGAGGGCGGCGATCATAAAGCCGAGCTGCGAGATGGTCGAGTAAGCCAGCACTTTTTTGATATCGTTCTGCGCCAGGGCGATGGTCGCCGCAAAAATGGCGGTGAACGTGCCGATGAAGGCCACCACGCTCATTTCGGGGGTCAGGCTGTGATGATCCCAGCCTGCCGTCAGCAGTGGGAACATGCGCAGGACGGCGTAAACGCCAGCCGAAACCATGGTCGCCGCATGGATCATGGCGCTGACGGGGGTCGGGCCTTCCATCGCGTCGGGCAGCCAGATGTGCAGCGGCCATTGCGCCGATTTGCCGACCGTGCCGATGAAGAGCAGGATGGCAATCAACCCGGCCGCGGACAGGCCGAAGATCGGGGTCATCGTACCGGCCAGGGCAGCTAACATCTCAGGGGTGAAGATCTCGCGGAAGGAGAGCGTACCGGTGGCCGAGTACAGGAAGGCGATGCCAAGCAGCATGAAGACATCACCAACGCGGGTGGTCATAAAGGCTTTGATGCCTGCCGCACGCGCTGAGGGCTTGGCAAACCAGAAGCCAATCAAGAGATACGAACACAAGCCCATGATCTCCCAGCCGACGAACATGGTCAGCAGGTTGTCCGAAACGACCAGGGTGTACATACCAAAGGCAAACAGGCCGATAAAGGCGAAGAAGCGGCTGTACATCGGCTCGACGGACAGGACAGCGTGCTTGTGGCCATGTGCATCAGTCACAGTCGCGCCATGCGGGGGCAGGCCCTTGTGGTCATGGTCGCCATCCGGCTGGCCAAAGTTGTGATAACCGACGCTGTAGATGAAGATCATCAGGATCGTCCAGGCGACGAAGAACAGGGTCACAGCGCCAAGCGGATCGATCAAGACGCCGATTTTCAGGAAAGTCTCGCCAGTCGGCAGCCAGTTGATGTAGGAGTTGAAAACATGCTCGCCAAAGTGCTCGACACCCAGAGCACTGACAAAGACCACCATGCTCCCCAGCCAGGAAACGAAGGCTGCGCCAACCGCAATGCTATGGCTAAGCGCCTTGTTCTTGTTGGTGAAAAGCACAATCAGGAAAAATGCCAACAGAGGCGGCAGAGGAAGAAGCCAGATAAGTGTTTCAGTCGTCATCGTTCGCTCCTACCACTTCAAAAGGTCGAGTTCATCGGCCACAATCGTGTTGCGACTGCGGTAGACGGCAATGACCAGGGCCAGTCCCACCGCAACTTCGGCGGCGGCAACGGCAAAGACGATAATCGAGAAAACCTGCCCGCCCATCAGCGCGTTGTTGCCATAGCGCCAGAACGAAACCAGGTTGATATTGGCAGCATTCAGCATCAGTTCGACGCCGAGCAAAATCGCAATCGCGTTTTTGCGCGCCAGCACGCCATACAGGCCAATGCTGAAGAGCGCCGCCGAAAGGAAGATATACCAGGATAAGTGAACCATATCTGTGCGTCTCCTATTTGCGATTCGCGATGTAGACCGCGCCAACCAGCGCCGCCAACAGCATGATCGACGCCACTTCAAAGGCCAGCACGTAGGCATCCGGTGAGACCAGCGCTTGCGAAAGGGCCACAAGCGGGTCGCCGAAAAGTTCAGATCTTTGCGCGCCGGCATTGGGCATCTTTCCAACCAGGAAAACCAGCCCGGCAAACGCAGCAATTGCGATCAGCGCCGCCCAAGGCCAGCCCGTGTTGGTCTGCGAGACTTTATCGAGCAGTTTGCGATTGGTCAGCATGACAGCGAAAATGAACAGGATCGCGATCGCGCCGATATAGACCACCACCTGTACCACCGCCAGAAAGGTGGCATCGAGCGAAGCGAACAGTACCGCCACCCCAAACAGGGTTGAAACCAGCCACAGGGCCGCATGAACCAGGTTGCGGGTCGTGACGACCATCAGCGCTGAAATAAGGATCAGCGCAGCGGTCAGGAAAAAGATGATTTGTTCAGCAGTCATAATCTCCAGTCCTTTTCATCCTAATCCGCGGCAGCAAGCCGGGCCGAGACTTTCGCCTGGCGCTCACGACGCGCCTGCGCCCGCAGCACTTCGACTGTGATCCAGACCAGGATGACATTCGACAGGAACATACCCGCGACATAGGCCAAAAGGCCGAGTCCGTCGGCCCCGGTCGACGCATCAAGCAAACCACGCACATCGGTCAGGATGCGGTGCATTACCGCTGTCACCATCAGGAGAACAAAAGCCAGCGGGGTCAGGAATTTCCAGTTGAAAGCCAGCATGTGGTCGATACGGATACGCGGCACAGTGTATTTGACCCACATGATGACCCAATAGCCAAACATGGCCTTGGCAACGAAATAAAACGCGCCCAAAAGCGGATATTGCTCCGCCCACGGGCCGTGCCAGCCGCCGAAAAAGAGCGCAGCCACGAAGCCGCCAAAGGTAAAAGCGTGCAGCAGCTCACCGGCGTAAAACAGGCCGAATTTCATGCCTGAATACTCAATGTGGTACCCGGAAACGATCTCCGATTCGCCTTCGTTCAAATCGAAGGGCGAGCGTCCCAATTCGGCAATGGCCGCGATCAGGAAGATCAGCGCGCCCAGCGGCGAAATCAGCACAAACCAGACGCCGCCATTTGTAGACTGGGCTTCGGTGATCACCTTCAGGCTCATCGAACCGGCCAGCACGGTCGGGATCAGCAGGGCCACCACCATCGGGATTTCATACGAAATCATGTTGGCGACCATGCGATACGCGCCGAGCAGGGCATATTTATTATTCGAAGCCCAGCCCGCCATGATGATCGAAAGTGTGCCGATCGAACCCGCCGCCACCAGGTAGAGCAGGGCCACGTTCAGGTCCACGCCATAAATGCGCGAAGCCAGCGGCACCACCGCCCACAGGAAGAGCACCGAAGCCAGCGAAAGGATCGGAGCCAGGTTAAAGGGCACGCGATCTGCGCCTTCGGGGGTGATGTCTTCCTTCAGGATCAGTTTGATAATATCCGGGAAAGGCTGGAAAATACCAAACGGGCCGACCCGGTTCGGACCGAGGCGGTCCTGGAAGCGCGCCACAACCTTGCGCTCGACCCAGACCAGCAAGATGTCGAGCACCATGATTGCCATGATGAAGACAACGATGGCCAGAAGGTTGATAACCAGCGAAGAGACCCACCCGGCCCAACCCCAGCCGGTAAAGGTCAGCATCAACCACTCATAAATTACTTTGATTGGATCTGTCAGAAATTCCATTGAATGCTCCTATATAACAACGAAAAGGCTGATAAGAAATTCCTATCAGCCTTTCTTGTCAAATGGATATTAAACCCAATCCAGCATCCCTTTTTGCCAAATGTAATAAAGCCCGGCAATCAGGATGAGAATAAAAACAACGCCTTCCACAGCCACAAAAAGCGGCATCACGTTCAGCGACATCGCCCAGGGGAACAGGAAGACTGTCTCTACGTCGAAAATCAAGAAGGCCAGCGCAAACACATAATATTGCGCCTTGAACTGAACCCAGTTATCACCCACCGTTTCCATGCCGCATTCATAGGTACTCATCTTGATCGGGTTGGGCTTTTTAGGGGCCAAAATTGCAGACATGACAATTGCGGCAACCGGGATCAGCGTCCCCACGATCAGGAAAAGACCAAGATAAACCCACGGATTTTCCATAAATTCTCCTCGCGCAGATTGGGTTTTTCGTCACAAACGAACGTTAGAATTTTATCACAAGCGCAAAACCAAGGGAATTTACGCTTGTATTATTTCAAGGTGATATTTGTCATGTATTTGAAAAACTTATAAAAAAAGACCTGGATTATGTTGAATAATTATGAAAGTGACCGTTTAATCGGGTTAGTCAGACCGTAATTTGGTCTCGCTTAAAGAAATTCTGGCGCGCCACCCGCTGCTTGCCCACCGTTATGGTAAGCGGAGACAACCCACTACGCTTTGCGCACCTTGCGCCACAGCCATTTAAGAATCCCCTCCAGGAAAGGCATACCCAAGATGGCGCTGACAACTGTCCCGGCGGCTCCCAAAAAGCGGGCAGGCTGGGCCTTCAGCCCGAAGAAATTGACCGCTTCGATCTCGATCTTCTGCGCCGAAAGCGCCTGGCGCTGCTCCGCGCCGCCATCCAGCGGGACAAAGCGCAAGTAAAACCAGAGTGTGCCGCGATAAATACCGACATCCTCGGCGCGCACGCTCCAGTAATAGGTCACCGTCTGGCCCGGTCGCAGGGGTTCGCTGATTGCGCCAGACGGGTTGATTTGCACCCCGGCCATATCGAAACGGGCTTCGGCAACAATATTATGTGTCTCGTAAATATTCGGGATCTGAACCACTTCGCCCTGGGTGACGTTCCCGGCAGTTTCGGCGGTGGCGGTCAGGTTACCGAGTTCATCCACTTCGAGGGTCAAACGGATCAAATCCGAATCGCCAGCGCGAATCTGCGGGGGGAATTCCACCGTCAGCATGCGCGATTCGGCAACAGCGGGCTGCGGGGGCAAGCCGGTCTCAGTCGGGAAGATGGCTTCCTGCGTGAGGGCAGGCATGGTTGGGAGCGCTTCGGCGGCTGGCGAGTCCGGGGTCGAGGCGGGATTATTAAGTCCACAGGCCAGTTGGGCCAGGGCCAAAACAAGCAATATCCAGAAAAAACGAAAGAGTGGTTTCATTTTTAGCATCCAACACCGATCGTTTCCAACGTCAGGAGACGTTGGAGTCCAGTAAAGCTAACGCTCGATTTCCTCGACTTCGGTATACCAGCGCAAACGGGTGCCGACGCGGTCGCGCGCTTTCCACAAGATGCCGGTCGGCATGGATTGCAGGGCTTTGCGCAGGTGGCCGATACGACTTAGCACGATTTTGGTGTCTTCTTCAGACAGACCCGGATTGTCGTGAAGCAGGATGTCTTCGAGACGCTTCAGATTAATGCTGGTGGTCTTATACAGGCCCCAGTCGCGTTTGCACAGGCGCAGGATGCGATCAAGGTTGATCCTGGTTTCATCGTGAAAGCTGAGTTCGTTGTCCAGCAGGAGGGCGATCAGATCGAGGGCATCTTTGCGATTCAACTGGATGATCTGGGTCTTGGAGAGCAGCAGCTCTGCCAGGGGAACGGTGACGGGATGCGCGTCGAGGCGGTCGCGCAGGGGCAGTTTGTGGCACATTTCGAAATCGCCAACAAAAATATCGATGTGCCGTCCGGTCAGCGGATGGATGTAGAGCAGGCGGCGGTCGCCGTTGACCAGGTTAAAGTTGCGGTCGCCGACATAGCCAAAGTTTTTGAAGAAAAGCTCCAGCTTGCGGCGGTCGTGCTTGCGGACGACGAAATCGATATCGGCATAATCGCGGCCAAACTCGTGCCCGCGCACGCGCTGGCTATGATAATGAACAGCCAGGCCTCCGATAACGCGCAGGTGAATCTGTTCCGCGCGGGCGGCGCTGACGATACGATCCATTTCAGCAACAATTTCAGCATGTTCCATGTGCAGGCTACTCCACCGGGATTTCGGCGTGAACTTTATCGAGGTCAAGCCCGCTGCGCTTGCGATAGGCTTTGAATCCGAAGTAAATGGCGGTCGCAACAGCATAGAGTGCGCCCATGAAGATCAGCGAAGTGCCGTTTTTATATCCATTTTCGTTGATGCTGTAGCCAATGCCATACAGGGCGTTCGGGTCGAACAACCACTGGAAGAGCAGGTAGCCCAGGAAAGCGCCGAAGATAACGCCCGCCACCGAGATCAACGGGATGCCCAAAATCTTAAATTTGGCAATCGGCGAGGCGTTGTAAAGCTCGGGCTTGCGATAGGGCAGGACAATCGCGGCAATGGTCGTGCCAAAGTAAGTTACGGCAATCACCAGGGTCGAAGCCAGGGTCAGGGAACGGAAGTCAAAGATATTGTAAGCAAACAGGAAAGAAACCACAATCGAGGGGACAACCATCAACAGCAGGGCGATGACCGGTGTGCCGGTGCGTTCATCCACTTCGGCCACCTTTTCGGGCAGCAGGCGGTCAAAGGCAGCCGCAAAGACGACGCGGGTCGAGGAAAGAAAGACGGTACCGCTCCAGCCGAACCACCACAGGCTCATCAGCCCGACCACCAGCAATTGGATCAAACGATTATCGGTCAGGAAAGCGGCCAACAGGGCCGGGTAAGGCCAGATCGGCAGGGGCGGCAGTTGTTCGCTAAGACCCCAGGCATGGTTCCACCAGGCGCCGTTGGCCTGCACGTAAAAGTCCCAGCCGATGGTTTTGGAGATGGCAAGCAGGACAGCAATCCCCAGCAGAGTGGTCACCAGCAGGGCAGAAGCCATGCCTGCAAAATTGCGCTTGAAATCGGTCGCGCCGCGCACTTCACCATAGAGGGTTGCGCCCCAGTTCGGCCACAAGTTAAAGAAGACGATATAAGGCAGGGTCAGCAGAACCAGGTTGAACGTGCCGCCCGTCAGCGGCAGGGCCGCTCCGGCTTCCTGCCCGGCGGCGACGGTGGCATCGTAAACACCCGGGGCCGCGCCGAAAAGGGCTGTGGCGTTGGATTCAAAGCCGGCTTTGAAAGATTCTGGTGAGGAGGAGAGCAGCAAACCGAGCACGATCACCAAGCCCAGGATGCCGCCGTAAAAACACCATTTCTGGATGCGGGCATATTTCTTCATGCCCAGCACAATATAAAAAGTAACGATGGCGAGTGTGATCAGGGCGGTGGTGAACAACCCAAGCGAGGTCTGACCAAACCACAGGGCAACATCCTTCGCGCCAAGCAGGCCCAGAATGGGCGTGATGACAATGTGGCGCAGCATGTCGGCATAGAGCGGCACCCACAGCCACAGGATGAACCACCAGCCGGTGATCGCCAGCACGAAACCGATCCCGCCGCCGAGGATGCGGCTCTGCCAGACATAATCGCCGCCGGAGCGTGGCATAACCGCGATCAACGAAGCGTAGATAACGACTTCAAACAGGATGAAGAAGGCGCTCACCAAAAGCGTCCAGATCAGTCCGCCCTGGAAGGAATACATCTGGCTGAAGCTATACAAGCCAAGCGTCACCAGATTGATCGAGAAGAACGCATAAACAAAGGCGTCGAACACAGACCAGGAACGCACCAGGCCGGTGGCTTTACGGATAAACAGGTCAGACATAAGTAACTCCTGATTTGGTGATTTAGTGATTTGGCGATTGAACGATTTCGTCATAGAAAATCACAAAATCACTCAATTACTACAGTCACACAATGTTCAGCCTTGAGTCAACACAAAACTTTCGATTTTGTTCCTGCCCAACTGGACCAGCGCGCCCTGCAAGACACCCTGCTCATAGAGCGAACCGGGATTGATGCACAGGGTCTTGCCGATGCGACTATGTCCGCGCCCCTCGTGAATGTGTCCATGCAGGCCAAGCAGCGGCTGATATTTTTCGATCGCGGCGCGCAGGGCGGTTGAACCGACCGGTTTGAGAGCGTTCCCGGCGTACCTGGGACGCAGGTTTTCGTCCAGATCAGGAGCTTCATCAAGATTGGATTTATGCGGCGGGACGTGGATGTTAAAAATGGCGTTGCGTGGGTCTTTCAGGTTGGCGATCATGGCAGCGTAGCGCCTGGCCAGATCAGGCTCATCTTCTTCGCGATAGGTGTTCCAGGGAGTGCGGTTCGACCAGCCGGAGGAGATCATCTCGTGCTGCCCATCCAGCGCGACGATTTGGCCCTCGGCCAGGGTGAGGTGCTTCGAAGCCCGCACCAGCTCATCGATCTCGAACTGGTCATCGTTGCCGGGCGCGACATAAACGCGCATCCCGCTGCCGGCCAGCCTGGTCTCGGCAATCTCTAGCCATTCAGCCACAACGCGCAAAACTTCAGCGATGAAAATCGCGTGGATCCGCTCAGGATTCTTTTCCAGTTCGACCAACTCGTCCGGGTTAGTCAAATACGGGTAATAGCCGCGGCTACGGATGCGCCTGGTCATCTCGGCCAACTCGTCTGCGCTGTTGATCTCAAAATCCTGCTGTAAAAGTGTAACTTTATATTTTTCGGCTCCCAGGAACACAACAGGCACAATCGCCTTGCCGGTCATATCCCCACCCAGAATGAGCACATCTGCCCCGTAGAATTTGCCGGCATTCAGAAACTTCTTCCAGCAAATATCTGAACCATGAATATCGGTCGCGAAGAATAATGTGGTCACTCTGGCAGAGCTCCTTTATAAAATTAAGACAAAACAGGCCGCAATCTTTGCGGTCTGTTGGTTTTCAAGATGAGCGTCAGCACTCAGCAGGCGCGGGGATGTATCCTTCCGGCGCGGGCAATTGCATCTGGGTCGGCTCAATCGGCTGACGACGCACCTCGCGCCAATTGGGGGCAAACCCCCAGGCCAATAGGGCCAGCGAGGCCACGAGGAAGATCAGCGCAAGGGTCAGGCGCAAGGCTTTCACGCCGCGTATTATAACCCAGCCAAAGCCATAACGCCGAAAGCTAATGCTCTTGAAAACTCGCAATGTTACCGGTCACAAAAGGGTGTAAAATGGAAAATAATCATCCACCCTTTCCCCACCCCGGAGAACCCCGTCCATGAGCATTTCTGCCCTGCAAGAAGAACGTGTCCCCCTCGCCAGTCGGATCTGGATCTCGCTGGCCGACGCCTCGGTCGCCATCCTGCAAGGATTGGTCGCCGCCGGAGCCTTGACGTATTACTTCGTCAACATTCGCGGCCTGTCCACAGGCTATACCGGCATCGTCTGGCTGCTGTTGGGCATCTGGAACGCGGTCAACGATCCGCTCTTCGGCTACATCAGCGACCGCACCAAAAGCAAGCTTGGGCGGCGCATCCCCTACATCCGCTACGGGACTCCGATCTTCATCCTGGCCTTCGCCTTGTTCTGGCTGGATGTGCCCGGCGTCAACAGCCAGGTGGGATTGTTCCTGCAAATGCTGCTGGTTTTGTTCGTCTTTGATACGCTCTATACCGCCATCGCCACCAGCCTGTACATCATGCCCTACGAAGTGGCCATCTCAAACAAGGCCCGTTCGAGCATCTTTGTCTGGAAAATTTTGTTCATGGTTTTCACCATCGTTGTGCCGCTGGCGATCGAAGGCACGATCAAACCCGAGGTCGGCGACCTGGCCGGGATCAGCTTTTTCCGCTGGTTCATGGTTTTGTTTGCCGTCGTGATGGGCGTCATCATCTACGCCAGCACCTTCTTCTACAAAGAAAAGCATTACACACAAGAAGATGAACAGTTTGATTTCTTCCGGGCCTTCAAAGAGTGCTTCACCAACCGTTCCTTCGTCATCTTCGAAGTCATCAGCTTCAGCATCATGTTCGTGCAGACATCCCTCATGCAGGGCCTGTGGTACTACTTCGACGAGATCGACGTGGCCCGCACCCCGCTCTATGCGGCCCTGGCCGGCGGCATCATCGGCGGCGTTTTCCTGTGGATCAATCGCCGCGAACCGTGGGGAGTCAAACTGAGCACGCGCCTGTTCAGCCTGCTCTTTGCGATCGGCTGTTTCATCGTTGTCATTTTGGGACAAAATACCATCGCTGCCACCCTCGGGTTTTTACTCTTCGGCCTGGGTTTTGCAGGCGGCATGTACCTGATCCCGATGATGAACGGCGATGTGGTCGATATGGATGAGCACCGCACCGGCCTGCGCCGCGAGGGTATGTACGCGGGCGTCAACAGTTTCATCACCAAACCGGCCATCAGCATTGCCCAATGGGTCATGCTGACCATCATGACGGCCTGGGGCTACGACCAAACCCTGGGCAAAGGGCTGCAATCGGCCAGCGCCGAAACCGGCATTTTGATGGGCTGGGTGTTGGTTCCAGGGATTTTGCTGCTCATATCATTTGTAGCGCTGCACTGGTATCCGCTGGATGGGCCGGAATGGCTCGGGATCAAGGCCAAGCTGGCTGAAATCCATAAGGAGAAAGAACGCAAGTACCTCGAAGCGCAGGGCTATAAGTTTGTAGAATAAGCAAAAATTAAAAAGTGACAGTCACCTTGAAGGTGGCTGTCACTTTTTAAAACAAGAAGATCATGGACGGTCTATGGAAATATCGTGCTGGGAGATTTCATCGTCAACAGGTTCAAGATGGGTGATCACAAACGCATCCGCGACAGCCTGACGAATGTCAGCTTCAATATCTTCGGCGACATGGTGGGCATCGTGGACGCTCATCTCACCAGGCACAAGCACATGCACTGAGATAAAACGACGTGAAGCGCCCTGACGGGTGAGCAAGGCATGGAACTGAATACCCTTCTGACGGTATTGGTCGAGAACCGTTTCAATCTGCTTCAGTTCAGCTTCGGATAAAGAAGCATCCATCAGGCCTTCAACCGAACGGCGAATGAGTTGATAGGCCGTCCAGGTGATATTAAAGGCCACGCCAATCGCAACCACGGCATCCAGCCACAGCCAGCCCGTCAGCCAGACTGCGCCCACGCCTCCAAATACGGCAACGGATGTCCAAACATCGGTCATCAGGTGGTGGGCATCGGCTTCAAGGGTGATCGAGCGATGGCGCTTGCCCGCTGAGAGCAGCACACGGGAGACAGTCAGGTTGATCAGCGAGGCAACCAGGGAAACAGCCAGACCCAGCCCAAGCTGTTCAAGCGGGCGCGGATTAAAAAGCCGTTCGATGGCGGTGTACATGATCCCGCCAGCGGCCACGAAAATCAAGACCCCCTCGACCGTGCTGGAAAAATACTCGGCCTTGCCGTGCCCGTAGACGTGGCTTTCATCCGGCGGACGGGCAGCGATTGTCAGCATGGCAAGCGCCATAACCGCCGCCACCAGATTGATGACGGATTCAAGAGCGTCCGAAAGCAAACCAACCGAGCCGGTCAGCCAATAAGCCCCGGCCTTGAGCGCAATGGTTGCAATAGCGGCAGCGATCGACAGCCAGGCGTATTTTGTCAGTGATGAGCGGATCATTGTTTTCCTAACGTTTTGTTCCGGCGCTGTTCATTTGTTCGCGCACGGTATGGTAAAGATTTTCAGCCTTGATCTCACCCAGGCTGTAGCAGGGCGCTTCGAGGTGGTCCGCCAGTTGCTGGGCCAGGCCCTGATCGAAGGCGGCATGCTCCATGTTGACCACCACTGAGCGGACATGCTGGTCGGCGATCGCTTCGGCAAAGCGGAAAGATTCTTCCTGCGGCGCCATCGTCCCAACCGAGACATTGCCTGCACCGTCAGTCATGACCAGCAAAAGTGGCTGGACATCGGGATGCAGGCGTTTTTCGCGCTGGAGAACGTCATATGCCATCAGCAGGCCCGCCGAAAGCGGGGTCTTGCCGCCAACGGGAATTTCCATCAGCGCGCGCTGGGCCAGTTGGACAGAATTGGTCGGCTGCAGAACAAGCGTAGCGCGGTCCTTCTGGAAGACGATCAACCCAACCCGGTCGCGGCGCTGGTAGGCATCCGTCAGCAGGGACAGGATCGCGCCCTTGGTGGCGTTCATGCGCTCGGCCACGGCCATCGACCAGGAGGCATCCACCAGGAACAAAACCAAGTTGGCCATGCGTTTGACCCGGATCTTGCGCTGCAAGTCTCCCGGCAGGATGGCAAAGGCCATGTGCTTGCGTTGTTCTTCGCGTCGTTTTTGGAAGGGCGCGGCAGCGCGGATGGTGGCGTCGAAGGCAATGTCGGTTGTGTTGCCATTGGCCGGCCGCGACATGATGTACCGGCCCCGCTTGCGGTCTGTACGAGTCCGCGAGCGACGGCCGGCATTTTTACGGGTTAATTTATCGAGAGGGGTATCCAGCTTGCGCGGAGAAAAAGTCTCGCCTGTTTTTACCTTTTTGCCGCCATCCCACCAATTGGCATTGTTATTGGCAAAAACATCCTGTGGGGCAGGTTCGGGCGTACCCGCATCAGACGAGTCATCTTCAATCGAATTTTCTAGGATCGACTTTTTTTTTCCTGCGCGTCTTCGGGCTGGCCGGGTTCCTGCTCCGAATCGTCATCAGGAATGGCCTGCCCGGCCAGTTGCTCGATGCGTTCCTGCAACTGCTGGCTGGTGATCTCAGCCTGATGGAACGGGCCGCGCCGGATGCGGTGTGGCAGGGCCAGTTCGGCGGCCAGGGCAATGTCGTGGTCGGTAATATTGGTGCGGCCCTCAAAAGCGGCCTGGGCGCGGGCAGCCTTGAGAATAACCAGGTCGGCGCGGTGGCCATCCACGTTCAGGGACGAGGTCAGGGCGGCAATCGAGAGCATATCTCGTTTGGTATAGGTCACCTGACCGACCAGCTTGCGGGCCAGTTCGATCTGGTGCGAGATCTCTTCTTCTTTTTCTATAAAGGCTTTGCGAAAGATATTGGCATCAGCCTCATAGCCGATATTGCGTTCCATAATGGTTACACGCTCGCGGGTATCGCGAATACCGGTAATATCCACCGAAAAAGCAAAACGGTCGAGCAACTGCGGACGCAGATCGCCTTCTTCGGGATTCATCGTCCCGACCAGGATGAAACGGGCCGGGTGCGAGAAGGAGATTCCCTCGCGTTCGACGATGTTCATGCCCATCGCGGCAGAATCAAGCAGCAGGTCCACAACGTGATCGTCGAGCAGGTTGACTTCGTCGATGTAGAGCAAGCCGCCGTTGGCGTTGGCCAGGACGCCCGGCTCGAAGTGCCGTTCCCCTTTTTGGATGGCTTTTTCGATGTCAAGTGTGCCGACCACCCGGTCTTCAGTGGCCGATACCGGCAGGTTGACAAACGGGATCGGGCGAATATTATAGGGCAGGTCGCGACCATCAGAGGCGCGCTCCTTGCACTCGGTACACCAGGCATTTGGCTGGTCTGGATCGCAGCCAAAACGGCAATCCTTGACTGCCTTGACTTTGGGCAGCAAAGCGGCCAGCGCGCGCGCCGCGGTCGATTTGCCCGTTCCGCGCTCGCCGCGGATCAACACCCCGCCGATGCGGGTATCAACAGCATTTAAAATCAGGGCGCGCTTCATGCGCTCCTGGCCGACGATGGCAGTAAAAGGGTAAATAGTTGGCATAAATGGGTCCTCGGAATGGGGATTATACTGCCTTTTAAGACATACAACAAAAAAGCTCTTTGGGAATATCCGTGGTAAGACCCCGCACTTTGGAGTGCGTGCGTATGCATGCACGCACTCCAAAGTGCGGCGCCCTTCACGCAAAATCCTAGAGACCAAAAAAAATTGATAAAATCTGTGGGATAATCACGCCCTGAAAAGGCAGGGAAAGGGACCCATGCACGAACTTATCGTCAACTTACATATGCACACACGCTACTCAGACGGGACCGGCAGTCACAGCGATATTGGCCAGGCCGCCATGCGCGCCGGGGTGGATGTGGTCATCGTCACCGACCATAATGTGCTGGTCGAAGAAGCCCAGAGATATTTCCGTGACGGGAAACAGCGCTGCCTGCTGCTGGTCGGCGAAGAAATCCACGATCAGGCGCGCCAGCCGCAAAAGAACCACCTGCTGGTCTTCAACGCCCAACGTGAGCTGGCAACCTTCGCCGATGAGCCTCAGATTTTGATAGACAACGTGCGGCGCGCGGGAGGCCTGTCCTTCCTGGCCCACCCGACCGACGCCGCCTGCCCACCGATCGGCGAAACCGCCATCGATTGGGTCGATTGGCAGGTTCAAGGCTACAACGGCATCGAGCTGTGGAACGGGTTTAGCGAACTCAAGACCCGCAGCCTGACAATTTTCCACGCTCTGTTTTATCTCTTCTTTCCACAGTTTATCGGGCACGGCCCGGACTCGTCCCTGCTCGAGCGCTGGGACTCACTGCTCAATCAGGGCCGCCGCCTGGTCGCCATCGGCGGTTCAGACGCACACGCCCTGCATATCTCCAAGGGGCCACTCAAGCGGACAGTTTTCCCTTATGAATGGCACTTCCAGACGGTGAACACCCACATTTTTACCCCCAACCCACTGACCGGCCAACTGGAAGAAGATACCCGCATGGTTTACGAGTCCCTGGCTGCCGGACACTGCTTCGTGGCCTACGACCTGCCCGCCAGCACGCGCGGATTCCGCTTTTCGGCTCAGGGGCGCGAAAAAAGCGCCATGATGGGCGATGAGATCAGCGCCGAGGGCAGTCTCACCTTGCAGGTGCGCCTGCCGCAAAACGCCGAGGGGCGCTTGCTCAAAGACGGCAAAGTCATCCGTCAGTGGAACAGCCAGGAGGCAATTTCACACATCACCACCCAACCAGGGGTGTACCGCGTCGAAACTTACCTGAACTTTCTTGGCAGGCGGCGCGGCTGGATTTTCAGTAATCCGATTTACGTGCGCGAGTAAGCCATTCCATGGTTCCAAAAGCTTAAAAATTATTGCGCGGGGCCTGACAGGCCCCGCGCAATTCGTATTATCCGCTGTTCTTTACAAGTTCTAACTTACGGCAGGCCATCAAAAACGGCTTGCGGCGCAAAGGCCACGCCCACCATTGTCGAACCGGTGTGCGCTGCCAGCGCCGCCGACATCAAATGAACGGGCATCCAGGTGCATTTGAAAACCGGCTCGATCAATGACACCAACCGTTCAGCGGCCTCGGGATGATAAGAGTGCAAAACCTGTACCCGCAGCGCCGTGCCAGGGGCATGCTTTTTGAGCATGATATCCACCAACCCTTGCAAGGCCCGATCGAAGGTGCGTGCCATGCCCATCTGGGCGTATGTCCCGCCAACCTTCTCGACGCCAATCAATGGACGGATTCGGAGCATCGAGGCAATCAGTCCGCGCATGTGGCTGATGCGGCCACCATGGATCAGGTATTTCAAATCATCGAGAGTATAAACACTCTCGGTGGCATCGCCAATGCGGTGAACCAGCTCAATAATCTTTTCTTTGGGCCAACCAGCTTTCAAAGCACGTCCTGCCGCTGCCACTTGCCAACCAAGCGCCGCGCACAGGGTTTTGGTATCGACAATTGTCACATTCGCTTCTGGGACCATCTCAGCCCCGGCTTTGGCCGCATTTAACGTGCCGCTCAAGCCCGAAGACATCTGAATCGATAAAATATCAGGGTCGGTTTTGGCCAACTCACGATACATGGCCGCAAAATCGCCAGCAGCAGGCTGCGAAGTGATGGGAAAACTCGTCGTCTTCAGCAACTTTTCTTGCAGCTCAGCCGCACTGATTGTACCGCCGCTAGTGTAAGTCTGACCATCCAACGTAATTGTATGCCGCACAATATGGATGTCCACATCAGGAACCAGTTCGGGCGGTAAATACATATCCATACCAGTATCTGTTACAATTTGCATCACAAACCTCCAGGAATTTGGTTAAATTAGTATAGCATCAAACATAACAGACACAAATTTATCCGCCCAAACCCTGCCTGACCCGCGCCTTGCCGCGCGAGCGCATCACATCCAGCAGCATCGGGACGACTTTTGTGTATATCGCATACCACAGCGGGTTTGGCGCATAATCCCAGGCGCCAAGCGTGCGCAGCACCTGCCCGCCCAGGCCTTCCTTGAAGCGGAACACCCCCCACATGCTGTCGCTTTCATCGAACACATCCGGTGCGCCCCACAGATCATAGGTGGAGCACCCGCGCGCCTTGGCCCATTTCATCGCCTCCCATTGCAGTAAATAAGTCGGCATTTTCTCGCGGTGGGCTTCACGGCTCATTCCATAGACATAATAAGCCCGCCCGCCAAACGCAAACAGGAAGACCGACGCAACCGGCTCGCCATCGACTTCGGCAATCAACGGCTCGGCCATGCCTTTGAACAAGCCCCAGACCGTTTGATAATAGCCCTGGTCGCGGATGACAAAGCCATCACGCACCGAGGTTTCGGCGTACATCTTGTAGAGCATCGGCCAGTCGCTCTCGTTGCCTACGCGCACTGCAACATCCTTCTTCGGGCCAAGGCGCACGTTATAGCGCGTTTTCTGCTTCATGCGGGCTAAAATTTCTTCTTCTGTGGATGTCCCAACCTCGACCAATACCGTATTTCGGAACTGAATCTGATCTTCAGAGAATCGCCAGCCGCGGCGGACCAGATCTGCGCGAACGGCCTCGCCGCCCGGTTCCGCGCGATCGGTTTCTGCCCCAGGGATGCCGGTTCCCAGCACCACGTCCGGGTCGAGTTTCAGGAAGATCGCTCCCTGCTGACGGGCAAAACGCTGCAAATCGTCGAGGACCCGCGTCCGAAGCGCATCATCGCCCCAATCGAGCAGCGGACCTTTCGGGGCGTACAGGATACACAAACGGGCAGCCAGGCCGCCGCTGACAATCTTCTTTTTGAGTACCAAAGCGGCTGCTCTGGCGGGAAAGATGAAAGATGAAAGATTTTTTTCCTTTTCTTCTCTCATTTTTCCTTCTGAATCCCAGATCAGATAAATCGGTTCCCAGCCATACCGGGCCTTGACCTGTCCCCACTCATACGTTTGCAGGAAGTGCGGGTTGGGCAAGGCGGCGATAATCTCGTTCCAAGGATTAGACACTTTTCAGTTCTTCCCAGGTTTGCCGCGGCCCATCAAAAACGAGTTGAAGAGCATTCATTACATTTCGCCCCAATATTCCAATTGGCTCATCAATCAAAAGAAATTGACCGCTAAATTTTTTACCCCGAAAAAGTAATTCGAGCGAAACGGCTTGGGCAACCTGCGTGCTGCCATCGAAACCTTGTAATTCATATCCAATTTCAGCGATTGGGGTGATTTCAAGAGATTCAATAACCTTGCGTGGCAACAAGGTTACATCCGCGCCGCTATCCATGAGCAGGAGAACCCCAGACAACGATGCGCCAGTTGCGGGGTGACGAAGGGTCACGCTGGCAACTGGCGCAGGCGGAGTGAAATTTTCAGTATCATAGACTGGCATCGGGCGCGTCCTCGCTAACCTGCAATGCAAAATCTTTGGCCTGCTTCGGGTATTTCAAACGCGGTGTACGCACATAGGACACAGTCTGGGCCGGTTCGTCAGGCACAATGACATATACCCGGGTATTTTCGGGCAATTTTACGTTTACATTCAAACGAATTTTTCCCTTTTCAACAACACCTTCGTAAGTTACCACAGCCATTGCGGTCTCCTTTTCTTTACACAAAAATTATAGCATACACCTTGACAATGGCCCTTTCCGGGGTATCCTCCTGCCCCATGATGAGAATCGTCGTCAAACTGGGCACATCCACACTCACCAACGGCACCACCCGCCTTTCTCCGCCGCTGGTCATCGATCTGGCCCGCCAGATGGTCCAGTTGCAAGCCAGGGGGCACCAAGTGCTGCTGGTCTCGTCCGGGGCAATAGCCGCCGGGCGTGAAAAGCTCAATTTTCCGCAGCTCCCCAAAGACATCCCGGCCAAGCAGATGCTGGCGGCCATCGGCCAGCCGCGCCTGATGGCCTTCTACGAGCAGATTTTCGGGCTGTACAGCCTGACCGTCGCCCAGATTTTGCTAACCCGATCAGATCTTTCGCACCGTCGGCGCTATCTGAATGCCCGCAACACGCTGGTGGCATTGTTACAGCAAAACGTCATCCCGATCATCAACGAGAACGACACCGTCGCCACCGAGGAGATCCGCGTTGGCGACAACGACAACCTTTCGGCCCTGGCCGCCAACCTGATCGATGCCGATGTGCTGATCCTGCTCACCGACCAGGACGGGCTGTTCACCGCCGACCCGCGCAGCAACCCGAACGCGGAACTGGTCCAAACCATCAGCGGCGACACCATTCCCGAAGCGGTCTGGCAGGCTGCGGGTGGAGCGAAATCCGGGCTGGGAACCGGCGGGATGCTAACCAAGATCCAGGCCGCGGACCTGGCCCGTCGCTCGGGAACAGCCTGCATTATCGCCAACGGCAAAGAACCGGATGTGTTGTTGCGCCTGGTCAACAATGAACGCATCGGCACGCGGTTCGAGCCGGTCGCAGACGCAGTCGAGGCCCGCAAACGGTACATTCTCTCGGCCCGGCGCGCGCCCGGCCTGTTGAGCGTGGATAACGGCGCGGCCCAGGCCCTGCAGCGCGGCAGCAGCCTGCTGGCGGTGGGCGTGGCCGGCGTGGCCGGGGCTTTCCGGCGCGGGGATGTGGTGCGGGTGGCCAACGCCGAGGGGCTTGAACTGGCGCGCGGCATCAGCAATTACGACAGCCGCGACCTGGCCCGCATCCTGCGTAAACGCTCAGACGAGATCGAGGCCGTTTTGGGCTATCACTATGGAGATGAAGTGATTCATCGTAATGATCTTGTCTTATTGTAAACGGAACACGCAACCCCCACCCGGCCTCCCCCAAATTCCAAAAACCGGAATTTGGGGGAGGAGAAAGAAGAAATCATGCTCATCGAAACCGGCCGCCGCGCCAAAACGGCATCTAAAATACTGGCCCGTATCCCCACAGACCTGAAAAATACCGCACTGCTGGCCCTGGCTGAAGCCTTAAATGGCGCGCGCGCCGAGGTGCTGACGGCCAATGCGCTTGACGTGGCCGAAGGGCGCGCCAACGGCCTGAGCGAGGCACTGATCGACCGGCTGCTGCTCAACGAGCAGCGCGTCGATGGCCTGTGCGCCGACTTGCGCCATTTGGTCGAGCTGTCAGACCCGGTTGGCGCGCACTTCGATGAGACCACCCTGCCCAACGGCATCCATCTGCGCAAACAGCGCGTGCCGCTCGGGGTGTTGGGCGTCATCTACGAGTCGCGCCCCAACGTGACCATGGATGTGGCCGGGCTGGCGATCAAGACCGGCAATGCGGCCATCCTGCGCGGCGGCAAGGAAACCATCCACAGCAACCGCGCTCTGGTGCAGATCATCCGCCAGACGCTGACCGCGCAAGGCCTGCCAGCCGACGCGATCCAATTGATCGACAGCCCCGACCGGGCCTTGATCCTTGAGCTGCTCAAACTGCACGAATATGTCGACATCATCATCCCGCGCGGCGGGGCCAAATTGCATGCCTTCTGCCGCGAAAACAGCCAGATCCCGGTCATCACCGGCGGCATCGGCATTTGTCACCTGTTTGTCGATGAGAGCGCCGATCTCGAGGCCTCGCTGCCGGTCATCTACAACGCCAAAGTCCAGCGTCCGAGCGTGTGCAACTCGCTGGACACGGTCCTGGTCGATAAAACCGTCGCCGCCGAAATGCTGCCGCGCATCGTTGAGCATCTTGCCCCGGCCTGGGTAACCTTTCGCGCCGACCCGGCTGCTGCATCCCACTTAACCGGCTTTGATTCAACCCTTGTCCAGCCTGCCGGCCCGGACGATTTCGACACCGAGTGGCTGTCACTTGTGCTTGGGCTAAAAGTCGTCGATGGGCTGGATGCAGCGATGGAGCATATCGCGGCCCACAGCACCGCCCACTCGGACGGCATCCTGACCGAAAACAGCGCGCACGCCGCGCGCTTCATCGCCGAGGTTGATTCGGCGGCAGTCTACGTCAACGCCAGCACCCGTTTCACCGACGGCAGCCAGTTCGGCCTGGGCGCGGAGGTCGCCATCTCGACTCAGCGTCTGCACGCCCGCGGTCCGATGGGTCTGCCCGAGCTGACCACCTACAAGTGGGTGGCGGAGGGGCAATACAACGTGCGTCCGTAAGAAATGTTGAAGGCTTGCCCTGAGCCTGTCGAAGGGTTTAAAGTTGAAGGCCGGAAAGTCTGGGTGACTTTCCGGCCTTTGGCTCTCATGGTTTCTTTCGTTTTTCTCATTGCTCCATCCACCGTTCTAGCAAAACTCCCGCCAGAATAAAAATGGAAACTATAATCCCAATAATACCAATCAAGATAGCCCTACTACCGGTTGGATAATCTCTTTTCCATTTGCTACGAAAAAGACTGATGCGCTTTTGAATAGCGCTAATGGAAACCAATGTCAATCCAATAACCAAAAATACAGGCCAATACAAAAATCGCATTAGATTAGGAAATTTACTTGTCGAACCAGGGAAATAATATTCCAATCCAAGGATTCCCCAAGCAAGCACAAGAATAATCAAAACGACAACCAAGAAAAAGATACCAACCCGGAATTGATATTCCAGGGCTTTTCTTTGTTCAAACCACATGTTCTGGCGCATTTTGTAGGTTTCAAATTGAGCTTTAATACTTATCACCAATGCCAAACTAACCGTTCCAAAAAGAACCAGCAATGGCCATACTAATTCCGCCCAAAAAACTGGGAAATTATTCCACATTTTTCCCCATCCGCCACAAATATATCCAATACAACAACGGCATATACACCCGATCCAAGGCCTGGGCCGCTCTCTTGACCTGGCCGCCAAAGCCGCGCTTGAAGCGGTAGACGCCCCACAGGCCATCGGAGCGGGACTCAAACTGAGCCTCGAGAGTTTCTTCGTCTTCGTCGGGCAGGCCCCACAGATCATACTCGGTGCAGCCGCGTTCTTTGGCCCACTGCATCGCCCGCCACTGGAGCAGGTAGGTCGGCATGCGGTTGCGCTCCTCGTCGGTCGAAGCGCCGTACAGGTAGTAAGCGCGCCCGCCGAGCGCAAAAACCATCAGCGCAGCCAGCGGCCTGCAGTCGAACTCCGCCACCAGGATCTCGGCCACCCCGCTCGGGCGGAACAGTTCGTAGGCTTTTTTGTAATATGCCAAAGAGTGGACACCAAACCCGTCCCGCCCGCCGGTGACTTCCATCAAACGGTGGAATCCGTCCAGATCGTCCCAGGCGCGGACAGTGACTTCCTTTTTCTCGGCCAGGCGCACGTTATAACGGCACTTCTGTTTCATGCGACCAAGAATCTCATCCTCCGAGCCTTCGAGCGAGACAATGACCGTGCGCGGCGGCTGGATGTTGTGGGGACTGATTCGGAGTCCAAAATCTCCCGATTTTGGACTGACTACATCACTCCGAAGTCGGGAGACTTCGGACTCCCAGGCATCGGGTTCGATTTTCAAGAAAACGGCGCGTTTCTTGTGGCAGACCGCATCAATTTCACTCAACAACTCATCAATGATTCCTGGCAACTGACCACTAGATACCGGATACTGATTATTGGTTACTGCCCTTCGACTACGCTCCGCTCCGCTCAGGGCCTGATTACTGGTTACTGAATACTGGCTACTGAACACTGGTTTTGGCGCGTACGCTACCGTAAACCCGAGCGGCAATTTGCGAAAGAGAATCTGAACGCCAAAATCGCCCGAGATAATCCGTTCCACATCCCAGCCAAAAGCCCTCTTTAATTCTCCCCATTCCGCGGTCTGCAAAATGTGAGGGCTGGGCTGTCTGGCGATAAATTCTTTCCATGTTTCAAAGGCTACTTGGGGCATTTGTATAACTTTCTGATCACTTCTATACGGTCTCGATATGCGCGGGAAGAGCATCCACGCCACTCGACCTTCGTTCAACATTCAACCGGCTACACCACATCCATTACATCTTTTGGGCGGATATTGGCGCGAATCGCCGAACCGGGAACAACTTCATCGAGCAGGTCGATGATCGCCTCGGGCTGGCTGGAGGCCACCAGCACAGAAAAACGCTCCAGCGCAGTGCACACCGTCTCCTCGTCGGCCATATCCTCGCTCATCGAGCAGAAAACATCCGGGTGCGCGGTCTTGTCGTAGGTTTTGCCGCCCTCCCACAGTTCCTCACGCAGCTTTTCGCCGGGCCGGATGCCGGTAAAAACGATCTCAATATCGCGGCCCGGCTCCAGGCCCGAAAGCCGAATCAGATCCTCGGCCAGGTTCAAAATCCGCACCTGCTCGCCCATGTTGAGCAAAAAGGCCTCGCCGCCCTCGCCCATCGCCGCAGCCTGCAAAACCAGGTGAACGGCCTCGGGGATGGTCATAAAAAAGCGTTCCATATCGGGGTGGGTGATCGTCAGCGGACCGCCAGCGGCGATCATGCGCTTGAAGAGCGGCACAACACTGCCGCGGCTGCCCAACACATTCCCAAAGCGGACTACCGAAAAAGCATTGCCCGTGCGCCGGGCAGCATCCAGGACGATCATCTCGGCCATGCGCTTGGTTGCGCCGTAGACGTTGGCCGGGTGGACGGCTTTGTCGGTCGAGATCAGCACCAGGCGTTCGACCCTGTGCCTGTCTGCTGTTTCGACAACGTTCTGGGTGCCGAGGATATTGTTCGCCACCGCTTCCTCAACGTTAATCTCCATCAACGGGACATGTTTGTGGGCAGCAGCATGGAACACCACCTGGGGCCGGTGCTCCGCAAAAACGGCATCCAGGCGCTGATGGTCACGGACATCGGCGATGACTGGGTCAAGTTTCAGGTACGGATAATCGGCTTTGAGTTCGAGCAAGGCCTCGAAAATGGAGTTTTCACCGTGGCCGAGCAAGACCAGGCTGGCAGGATTCCAACGTGCAATCTGGCGGCACAACTCGCGGCCGATCGAGCCGCCCGCGCCGGTCACCAGAACGCGTTTGTCTTTGAGCGCCTGGCCGATCCATTCTTCGTGAATGCGCGCCGGTTCGCGGCGCAGCAAGTCGGTAATATCAACTTCGCGCAGGCGGCTGACGCTGACCTTGCCGCCCAGCAGTTCATAAATCCCCGGCATGGTGCGGAAAGGAATGCCTTTCAGGCGGCAGACGTCCGAAACCAGGCGCACGACTTTGCCTGGCGCGGTCGGGATGGCGATAATGACCTCGTCCACGTGGGTAATATCAAGCACATGTGAAAGATCTTGCAGCGCGCCAATGACTGGAACGCCGAGCAGGATTTGTCCGCGTTTGGCCGGGTCATCATCGAGGAAGCCGACCGGGTTCATGTTCATCTGGCGGCTTTTCTGCATTTCGCGCACCACCAGCGCCCCGGCATCGCCCGCGCCGATGACCAACACATCGCGGCGTTTGCCGTCCGCGCGCGGAACGGCCGATTCGGCCACGATCCGCAGCGCCAGGCGCGCGCCACCAACCAGCACCAGTGAAAGCAGCCAGTCGATCGCCAGCGCCGAGCGTGAAAAACCCGGCCCAAAAACCTGGAACGAATACAGACTCAAGGTAATTGCCGCCACCAGCAGGGATGAAGTCGTCACCGCGGCAGCGATCAATTTCAACTCGCTGATGCTGGCATAAACCCACAGACGGCGATACAAGCCGAAAAAGTAATAGACCAGCGGCTTGACGATCAAGGCAATCCCCATCCACCACAAAGCTCCCTGCCAATAATAGCGCAGGAAGTCTTCGAGCAGTTCGAGACGCAAAACATAACTCCCCATCACTGCAACGATGATGAGCAAAATATCGGTCAGGAGGACATAACGGTTACGAAAACGCATGTTCAAGCCCGGAGTTTTCCAAAGTCTCCCGATTCTGGAAAACCGAAATCAGGAGATTTCGGACTCCGTTATCCTTTCATCCAATCCACCACAGCCTTCAGGCCAGTCTCGAGCGAGGTTTGGGTTTCGAAACCCAGCATTTTCTGCGCCTTAGCCGGACTACCGACAGAACGGTAAATGTCACCGGCGCGCGCGGGAGAAAATTCGGGCGCAGGCGCATTAGAGAAGAAATCCATCAGATTTTCGATGATGTCAATCACACGGATTTCATCGCCGCTGCAAATATTAAAAACCTGGCCCGGTGCGGCGGGATGTTCACTTGCCACCAGGTTGGCACGAACAATATCGCCAACATAAACCAGGTCGCGGGTCTGGCCGCCGTCGCCGTAGATGGTGACGGGTTTGCCGTCGATCAAGCGCCGGGTAAAGATCGGCACGGCGGCAGCGTACATGCTATCGGGGCGCTGGCGCGGCCCGTAAACGTTGAAATAGCGCAGGGCAACCACGTCCAGGCCAAAGGAGCGGGTATACATCTCAGCGTAGAGTTCGTCCACGATTTTGGAAACAGCATAAGGGGAGAGCGGCCTGAGTGGAGTTTCTTCGTCGCAACGCACATTCGAATCTCCATAGACTGCCGCAGAGGAGGCCAAAACAACCCGTTTAATATCCGCCTTGCGCGCCGCTTCAAGCAGGAACTCAGTGCCGCGCTGGTTGATCTCGAAGCACGGCAGCGGATCTTCCATCGACTGCGGAACGGAAACGAAGGCTGCCTCGTGAAAAATAATGTCCATGCCCTGCACGGCTTCGGCTATCTTGGCCTTGTCTAGCAGATCGCCCTCGATAATTTCGATATTCAAACCGGCAATATTTTCGCGCTTGCCGGTGGAAAAATTATCCAGAATGCGCACAAAATCGCCCTGCTCAAGCAGGGCGCGGACGATGTGTGAGCCAATAAAACCGGCGCCACCGGTCACCAAATATTTTTTCATAAATTACCTCCCGCGCCGCCCCAAAACGGTGGTGACGGTTCGCAAAATAATGAGAATATCCATCCAGATGGAGCGATGCTTGATGTAGTACAGATCGTATTCGAGCTTGATCTCGGTGTCTTCGACAGTGGCCGCATAGCCATAGTTGACCTGGGCCCAACCTGTCAGCCCTGGCTTGACCATCAGCCGGGCGCGGTAAAAGGGGATTTGCTTTTGATATTTATTCACCAGCTCGGCGCGCTCAGCGCGTGGGCCGACCATGGCCATTTCGCCGCGCAGCACATTCCAAAACTGGGGGAATTCATCCAGACGGGAACGACGCAGGAAGTTGCCAACGCGAGTGACGCGGGGATCGTGTTCTTCGGCAACCTGGGCTTTGCCATCAACTTCGGCATTCTTGATCATGGTACGCAGCTTGAGCATCTCAAAGATACGCGCGCCTTTCCCAAGCCTGGTCTGGGTGTAAAAGATCGGCCAGCCATCATCGAGCAGAATTGCCAGGGATAAAAACGGCAGCATCACCAAAAAGACAAGCAAACCCACCAATGCAGAAAGAATATCCAACGCGCGCGAGGTCAGTTGATAAAAACCACTGACTCGCGCCTCATCGACAAAGGAGCGAATGACCCAGTCGGCTTCAAGGTGGTGAATGGGCACCCGCCCAAGCAATTCCTCGTAAATGGTGCTCATGCGAGTCACTTCAATGCCATGTTCCTGGGCATCCAGCAAAGTCTGAAAAGTCTGTCCACGCATTTCACCGGTAATGGAAACGACCAGGTCAGAGATTGCCAACTGTTCGGTTAATTCCAACAAGCGCTCACTTCCAGCAAAAACCCGGAAACCTTCCAGCGTTGTAGCAATTTTATTCGGGTCATCATCAATGAAACCGAGCAACTGAAACGGCGGCGGGTTGATATCTTTGTAAATTAGCGCCAGACTGCGACCATTATCTCCCGCACCAATAGCCAAGACACGACGCTGGTTGCCTTGCGATGTATAAAAACGAATATACATCCAGCGCCAGCCCAGGGTCAGCAGGGTAACCAGAATTAAAAACATCGCAACGGTACGGCGGTTGACTCTGCTGGGTTCATCTGCGGTAAAAAATATAAACATGTAGGCAATTCCGCCTACAGCCGCCGCCGCAAGAATCCCCCGTGAGGTACGCCGCCAGTTTGCAGCACGATGAGGATCATAAAATTCCACCATCAACAATATCCACGCGAAGGGCAGCAGGTAGAACCAAAAATCTACATAACGCTGGAAAAAATCCAGGGAAAAATCAATATTGGTTCTAATCCACTCATCTTCGGTGGATATGTACCAATAATAAACGCCGGCAATCAGCGAAATGCTGCCCAGCAAAAAGTCGCCAAACAAGAGAAGAAGGCGTTGCTCCCCCGGGCTAAGACGTAAAGCAGGTTGTTTCAGGTTTTCAGACGCCATTTATTTTTGCTTTGCTCCAAACAAAATACTCCATAAAAAACCACTTCCCCAGGCAAAGTGCATGGTCGCTATTGCCAATGGTAAACCAGGAAGTGGAAATATTTGTTTCAGGTGGATTGCTTTTTTGATACCCGCAAAAAAGAGAATGCCAAAATAAAGCCCAAGTTCGAGTGCAAGCAAACCCCAAAAAACAGGGAAAAAGAATCCCAACAACAGGCTTGCCAGCACAGAAAGCACAAAAAGCGGCGGCAAAGCTTGCCGCCAGCGGACGGTCGCCGGGTAGCGGCGCAACATTTGCCACTTCCACAGACCGTAGCGCCAATATTGGCGCGCCAGTGCGCCCAAGGTAGCGCGCGCAAAATAGACCGAGCGAATTTGCGGATTAAGCCAGACCCGCCCGCCAGATTGGCGGATACGGGCATTGAACTCGTAATCTTCGTTGGTCAGCAAGGATTCATCGAACCCGCCGATTTTTTCCACCAGGCTGCGCCGAAAAGCCCCAAACGGGACGGTATCCACATACGCTGCTTCTCTGGCGTGGCGATAAAGCGCATCCCCCACCCCTAGCGGATGGGCCGCAGCGATGGCAATCGCCGCCGCCACCCAGCCTTCAGCACCGGGTTGTATCTCCCAGACCCCGCCGACATTCTCGGCAGTATCCGCCAGCAGGGCCTCGACCGATTTCTCGACATATTGCGGGTGCGGCGCCGAGTGCGCATCAAGCCGGACGATAAATTCTCCGGTCGAGGTTTCGATTGCCCGATTCACTGCTGCCGGAATGGTTTTGGCGTTGTTATCTACCACTCTGATCGCCAGTTGTGGATGTTCACGCTGAAAATCTGCGATCAATTCACGGGTTCGATCCTGCGACAAGCCGTCCGCAATCGTAACGTCCATCTGCCCCCATGGGTAAGTCTGCGCCAGGAGGGCATCCAGCAGGCTGCGGATGCGTTTCTCCTCGTTATAACAGGGGATAATCAATGAAACAGTAGGGAGCATTTATTTTTTCTTACGCACGAGGGTCGAAGCATCAGGCGAAACAAACGGCAGGGAAATCAAAAAGACACTTCCCTGCCCCGGTGAACTCTGAACGCTTATTTTACCACCATGCGCCCGCACGATTTCAGCGGCGATCGCCAGCCCCAGCCCGGCCCCACGCCCCGGCCCGCCCCGGCGCGATGAATCAGCCTGGTAAAAACGCTCAAAAATATGCGCCAGGGCCTGCGGCGTAATGCCCACCCCCGTGTCAGAAACTTTGATTTCCAAAAATTCAGCCGCCAACGCGGCATCCAGCATAACCCGGCCGCCGGCGGGCGTAAACTTGAGCGCGTTCTCAACCAGGTTGGTAAAAACCTGCGCCAGCCGGTCGCCATCGCCCGGCACGGGCGGCAAAACCTGCCCCGAGAACGCTAGCGTTACCTGCGCCCGCCCGGCTTGCGGAGAAAATTTTTCGACCATGCTCTGCAGCAAAGCCGAAATATCAACCATGCCGCGCTTCAAATCCAGCGTTCCGGCATCCAGGCGCACCAGGTCGAGCAAATCAAGCACCATGCGGTGCATTCGCCCAGACTCGTCGTAAATAATTTGTGCCGCAGACCTTTGCGCTTCTGGTGTTTCCGCTGTGCCATCCAAAAGCGCTTGGGCAAAACCCTGCACCGAAGTCAACGGGGTTTTCAGCTCATGAGAAACATTGGCAACAAAATCTTTTTGAGATTGTTGGCTGGACTGTACCCTGGCCGTCATCCGATTGTAGGCATTGACCAGTTCCTGAACTTCTTGCGGCCCCGCGAGCGGAAGCGGCTTCGCCCCCTGCGCCGGAAACTGACCAGCAGCATTGACCAGGCGCTGGAGCGGGTCTGCAACCCAGCGCGCCACCCCAAAAGCCAGAACCAGCGCTAAAAATAAGGCGACAAAACCCGCAAATAAAATCGGCGGCATGAACTCATCACTCAGGATCGAAACTGCCGAAACCTTTGGACGAGGAACAGCTGCAACCAGGTAATTGCCATCCGGCAGCCTGCGCGCCATCGAAAACCAACGCTCACCTTCAGCATCTTCGACGATCTGCGTCAGGCGCGCCACCCAAATCAGCCGGGAATACAGTAGTTCAGGGCTTTGTCCCTGGCGCGAATCGACCAACAAATTTCGCCCGGAATCAAGCAATAAAATACGAATGCCAAAGAGTTCATCCTGCTCGCTAAAAAATCTTTGCAAGCGAGCCGCAGGCAGGTTTCCCCAGGCATCACTGCGGTTGGAAAGCACAGTCAGCGCCAGATTGAGTTGAACTGTGATTTGGCGGTATGCCGGGGGGTTGCGCAACAGGTAAAAAAAGAAAACAACCGCGACAATTGCCAGGGCGGCGGCAATCACCAGCGCATAAGTCAGCCATAAACGCGAACGCAGCGAGGAAAACATGGATATTTCTGGCCATCCTTCAGGCAAGATCGGCTACACGACAAGTTTATAACCAACCCCGGTCACGGTCTCAATTTTGACCTGGCTGGCAACAATTTTGCGGCGCAAGTGGGCGATGTGAACGTCAACGGTGCGGGTTTGTCCGTAAAAGTCAAAACCCCAGGCTTTTTCGAGTAGTTTTTCGCGAGTCAGCACCAGCCCGCGGTTTTGTGCCAAAAGGTGGAGCAATTCGAATTCCTGGGTACGCAGCTCCACGGGAAGCCCGTCCACGGTCACCTCGCGGCGGGCGGGATCAATCACCAGGTCAGCCAAACGCAGGGGAGCGGAATCGGATGCCCCGGCTTTATCCAACCGCCTGAGAATAGACTTAACCCGCGCCACCAGTTCACGTGGATTGAAAGGCTTGGTCAGGTAGTCATCCGCGCCCAGTTCGAGGCCCAAAATCTTATCGATATCTTCATCACGGGCGGTGAGTATGATGATCGGAACCTGGTTGTTCGCGGCGCGCAGACGCCGACAGACTTCGAAACCATCCATGCCTGGCAGCATAACATCCAAAACCATCAGGGCAGGTTTTATGCGTTCGATAGCCTGAAAAGCCTGCGCACCGTCTTCCAACGTTTGAATCTCAAAGCCCTCGCGCTCCAGGTACATCCGTGAGAGCTGGAGGATGGATGGTTCATCATCGACAAGCAAGATGGTTTGGCTGCTCATCAAATCTCAGCGTTTGAGGGCGGTCGCTTCAATTTCAACCTGTGCATTTTTGGGCAAGCCTGCCACCGCAAAAGTTGAGCGCGCCGGAGGCTCGGATGGGAAAAATTCGGCGTAAATGGCGTTCATTTTGGGGAAGTCAGCCATATCGCGCAAAAAAACGGTGGTTTTGACAACCAGGTCCATCCCTGAACCGGCTGCTTCAAGCACGTTTTTCAGGTTGGTGAGCACCTGGCGGGTCTGCGATTCGACATCTGCCGCGACCAGTTCGTTGGTGGACGGGTCGATGCCGGTCTGACCGGAGCAAAAAACAAACGAGTCGGTTTGGATGGCCGCCGAATAGGGGCCGAGCGCCTTGGGAGCTTTTTCAGTAGCGATCACGGTACGGGTCATGGGTTCATCTCCTGTTTGGGTTGTTTAGATTTTACTGCAAAGCAACCCAAAAGGCCTATTAAATTCAAGGTGCCCTCACCCTGAGTTCGGGTGAGGGCACGGGGAGTTGCTTACTTTTTCAGCCCGTCCTGGAAAAGGTCCCACAGGGCATGTTGCAGGGCTTCGCGCTCATCGTGAACATCGTCGCGCACCTGGTCGAGTAGCTTGTGGATTTTTTCCACGGTTTCGGCGGCAGTCTCAATGTCGGTGGCCTTGCCGCCAGCGTCAAAACCGGCATGGTTGTCGATCAAATCTCCGGCCTGGGCATAGATGGGCTTCACCGCTTCGATGGCCTCTTCAAGATTTTCCAGCGCAGACTGGGCGGCGCTGGTATCGAGGTCATTTTCAGCGGCGCGATCGATGATATCCTGAGCTTTTTCGAGCAGTTCTGCCGATTTTTCAAAGGCTTTGCCTTGACCTTCATAGCGACGCTGCTCAAGCTTGAACCTGCGCTCGACAATCCGCGCACCGCGCTGGTCAGGAGGTTGCTGGTCCAGTTCAGGGCTTGCCGCAAGAGCAGTTTGGGCAGGCAGGGCCGCAGCAAAAAGCGCCAACAGCATCAAAATAGAAATAATCTTGCCAAGTGTGTTCTTCATGTTTTCTCCTTTTGTTTGAATGAACTATGCCTATTTTAGGGGGTGGGTGTTACGCCCGTATGAGCGGCTTGTAAAATCCTTGTAAATTTGCCGAGATAGCGCCCAGAGGCAAAGTGCCAAAAAACACGCTTGACATTCTCAGGGGTTGCTAGTAAAATCACGCACGCTTAACAAACAAAGCTACTTGCCGAGATAGCTCAGTTGGTAGAGCACGCGACTGAAAATCGCGGTGTCGTCAGTTCGATTCTGTCTCTCGGCACTCTCGGTCAAACAAACAATGAATGGCCGATTTTGCGGGCGTAGTACAGTGGTAGTACATCTCCTTGCCAAGGAGAAGGTCGTGGGTTCGAATCCCATCGCCCGCTCAAGTTGCTGGTTGAAGATTGAAGATTGTTGATTGTTCAGGCAGTCGCCAATTTTCAATCAACAATCAGCAAGTTTTTTATACCCGTTTCAACCGGAGCAATATGGCGACGTCGCCAAGTGGAAAGGCAAGGGTCTGCAAAACCCTCATCATGGGTTCAAATCCCATCGTCGCCTCAAAGAAAAGGACAGGAGAAATCCCGTCCTTTTTGGTTTCCCGCAGGGCGGGACTAGCGCCATCCCATCGTCGCCTCAAAGAAAAGGACAGGAGAAATCCCGTCCTTTTTGCAGCGCCATCTCATCGTCGCCTCTAAAGAAAAGGACAGGGGAAATCCCGTCCTTTTTGGTTTCCCGCGGAGCGGGACCAGCGCCATCCCAGCCTCGCCTCAAAGAAAAGGACAGGAGAAATCCCGTCCTTTTTGCAGCGCCATCTCATCATCGCATCAAAGAAAAGGACAGGAGAAATCCCGTCCTTTTTGGTTTCCCGCAAAGAAAATGGCGTTACAATATCTTTACAATGAAAAAGTTCTTCCAGAAGCGCATCGCCATTCCGCAAGACCACGGTTCGTGGGTATTCCTGTTCAGCCCGCTGCTGATCGGCCTCTCAGCCGGGGCGACCTTCAACGCTGCCTCGCTAGCGTTGGTTATTGTGGCCCTGGCAGGCTTCCTCATCCGCCAGCCGCTGACGGTGGCCGTTAAAGCCTACTCGGGCCGCCGCCCCAAGAGTGACCTGCCCGCCGCCCGTTTCTGGCTGATCATTTACGGTCTCATCGGCCTGGCCTGGGCAACGGAACTGGTCATGCTTGGCTATACGATGCTGGTCTGGCTGGCCTTGCCCGCTGTTCCGGTTTTCATCTGGCATTTGTGGCTGGTCAGCAAACGCGAAGAACGCAAGCAAGCGGGTATCGAGATCCTGGCAACCGGGGTGCTGGCACTCTCGGCCCCCGCCGCCTATTGGATCGGACAAAACGCGTACGACCCGCTCGGCTGGATTTTGTGGATACTGGCCTGGTTTCAATCGGCGGCTTCGATTGTCCACGCGTACCTGCGGCTGCAACAGCGCGAATGGCAAACTCCCCTGGGCCTGGCTGACCGTTTCAGGGCCGGCTGGCGCGCCCTGGTCTATACCGGATTCAACCTTGTGCTTTCTGCCGCTTTGGGCGCTTTTGGCATCATCCCCGGCCTGGTCTGGCTGGCTTACCTGCTCCAGTTTGGCGAAACGCTCTTCGGAACGGTCAAACCGGCGACGGGTGCGAAACCAGTCGAGATTGGGATGCGGCAATTAATCGTCAGCAGCTTGTTCACCCTTTTGTTCATCCTGGCCTGGGGTTAGAAACATCCCGGGCCGCAAACCATGGAGGCAAAACATGTCAGACCATACATGGAAGACCCTGCTCGAACTGCACGATCCCGCCGAAGCGGAGATCATCAAAGCCGCGCTCGAAGCGCAAGGACTGGTGGTCGAGTTGTTCAAAGAATCCGCCGGCACAGTTTACGGCCTGACGGTGGGCATGCTCGGAAAAATCGAGGTTGCCGTGCGCTCTGAAGACTTTGCAGCAGCCCAGGCCTGGCTGGATGCCTACGACGCCGAAACCCTGGAAACCGACGGAGACGAAACCCCGGCTGAATAACAAAAAGCGGGAGCGAGAAAAATCTCGCTCCCGCTTTGCTTTTAGAGTACAACCCCGTGGTACTCTTCGAGCACCTTGAGCGTATGCGTCACTTCGGCCTGTTTTTGCCCCGCGCCCCAGCCCAGGCTGGCAGACATGATTTCTGCCAGTTCATCAACCAACGGACGCGAGACCTGTCCGAGCCAGGCCAGGGTGGAGCGGCGAATGAGCAAATCGTCCGCATGGACGGCTTTTTCACGCTCGACCAGGAAACGCACCTCGCCAACCGTCCAGCCGGGGAGGGACTTCAGCGGCTCGGCGCTGGTGGCTTTTATGAATTTGGCAACATCCATCGCGCGGGTTCCGTAGCGCTCAAAGAGATTTCGGGGAATAAAGTCGCCCAGACCGGTTTCTTCAGCCACTTTTTTGATGTACTCGATCTGCGCCAGGCCAAGCAGCGGGTAATCTTTGCCACCGCCAATGGGAGTTTTGAGTGTATCAGCTCGGCGGGTTTTACCCAGAATGGCCATAATTTTGTCGGCTACCTGCTCGCCAAAGGCGCGGTAGCTCGTCCACTTGCCGCCAACCAGCGAGTAAACCGGGATGTTGCCAGCCATATCCTCTTTGACGCTGTGGTCACGGGTGATCTGGCCGGTGGTCTTGGCTTTCATGTATTCAAGCGGACGAACGCCCGAGAAACGGAAAACGATATGCTCCGGGCTGACCTTGATGGTCGGGAAGACGCGCGAGACCAGGTCGATGAAGTATTGCTCTTCTTCGGGGGTGCAGCGGGCTTCATCCGGGTTCTGGATGGGCAGGTCGCTGGTGCCGATGATGACTTTGTCGTAAAAGGGGAAGATTAAAACGATACGTCCATCTTTGTTCTCGAAGAAGAATTCATTCTTGCCAATGGCTTCGCGCAGTTCAGGATGATTGAGCACCAGGTGCGAACCTTTGGTGCCGCCGATATAACGCTCCCAGACGCCGAAAGTCGTATTGACCATATCGATCCACGGCCCGGCGGCGTTGATGATCAGTTTCGGGTGCAGGCTGAAGGTTTGTTGGGTGACCTCGTCTCGCAAGCTGACAAAGTTACCCTGCGCCCCGATGAAGGAAACATAGTTTAAGGCTTTTCCGCCATCCTTTTCACCATCCAGCAGTAGCTCAACGGTGTAGCGCTCAGGGCTGAGAATCTGGCCGTCGTAGTAGGTGGCGGTGAATTTAATATCCTGGGCCAGTTTCGGGTATTTTTCGAGTGATTTCTGGCGTCCTTCGAACTTATGCGGCGGGACGGTTTTCTGGGCGCGGGTGAAGGCATCATAGAAGATGAGGCCGATCTTGATGACCAGCGCGCCGCGTTCGGCGGGTTTATCGAGCAGGTTCAGAAACTTGAAGGGCGCATTCAGCAGGCCGGAGAAGAGCTTGAACATCGGCACCACGGTCGGCAGGGGCTTGACCAGGTGCGGCGCGTTCTGGATCATACGGTTGCGTTCCTGGACAGCCTCGCGCACCAGGCGGAATTCGCCATTCTCGAGGTAGCGGATGCCGCCGTGCGCCATGTGCGAGGAAGCCGCCGAAGCGCCGGAGCAGAAATCGCCGCGGTCGACGATCAGCACATCCACGCCGTTCAGCGCCAGGTCGCGGAAAGCGCCCGCGCCATTGATGCCCGAGCCAACGATCAGCACATCTGGGGATTTGGCTTTTATGGAGGTAAGAATTTCGTTTCGGTTCATGATTTTCCTATGCCGGACTCCAAAAATCTGTAGATTTTGGAAATGCGTTCTGGCATTCCAACACCTGGCGGCGCTGAGTCCCGTAAAATGAATTGTGATTGCAGGCACTATTTTACGCCCAAAACATTCAAAAAGGTTAAAACTCATGTGACCGGTAACATATCATTTTATTTCATTGCATTTGTGACATTTTTCCTTTATGCTTAACTCAATGAAAACCCGGCTGCACTTCAAAGCGCCCATCCTTGCACCCCTGCTGCTCGTTTTGCTCTTCCTGCAATGGCGCGACCCGTCTCGAATCTGGACGATGCTGCTCGTAACCCTGGGCAGCATCTGGTTCATCAGTTGGCAGTGGGCGCGCTCGATTTATAAGAACACACGCATTACACGCGAAATACGCTTCGGCTGGGCGCAGGTCGGCGACCGCCTGGAGGAGCGTTTCACCGTCCATAACGGCGGCGTTTACCCCATTATTAATGCTGAAATCGAAGACCACTCCAGCCTGCCTGATTATCCCATTGCGCGGGTGACGGCAGTCGGTTCGCAGGATACGACTGAGTGGACCACACAGGGCGTTTGCTCGCGCCGCGGCGTTTACCTTCTGGGCGGCACGACCTTGCACAGCGCTGACCCGTTTGGCCTGTATTCTGTTTCGATCCATGATCCGGCCCAGGCGACCCTGATGGTCATGCCGCCGGTCGTCCCGCTGCCACAGATCGAAATTACCCCCGGCGGTTATCTGGGAGAAGGCCGTCCGCGCCCGCGCGCGCCGGAGCAGACAGTCGGCGCGGCGGGGGTGCGCGCTTATCAGTCCGGCGATCCGCTGCGCATGATCCACTGGCCGACCAGCGCGCGCCTGGGTTCGCTGTTTGTGCGCACTTTTGACGGCGCGCCTGCTGGCGACTGGTGGATTTTGCTCGATCTCGACCAGGAAACCCTGGCCGGCAGTGGATTCGACTCAACCGAAGAACATGCCATCATTTTGGCTGCATCGCTGGCCGATCGGGGCCTGAAAGCCCGCCAGTCGGTGGGAATGGTTATCAATGGCGAGCCATTCACCTGGCTCGCGCCGCAAGAGTCACCCGCCCAACGCTGGCAAATCCTGCGCGCGCTGGCCCTGGCCCAACCCGGCAAGATCCCGCTGGCAGATTTGCTTGAACGAATCCGCCCGCAAATCGGACAGCGCGCCACTCTGCTGGTCATCACCGCCTCGCGAAACGGCGCATGGCTCAACTCACTGGCCATGCTGACCCGCAAGGGAATTGTCCCGACCGTGTTATGGCTGGACGCGGAAGCTTTTGCAGACAAAAAGCTACCCGGCGGCGAATTACCATCCATGCTGGCGCAGCACCAGGTCAGTTGTCATGTCATCACGCCCGACCTGCTCAACCGCCCCGAAGCTCAACCGGGGCAAGCCGGGGGCTGGGAATGGCGCACTTCACTCACCGGGCGCGCCATCCCGATCCGCAAGCCAGGCGATCTGTCCTGGCGGAGGCTGGGATGAGACGAACCCTGAACTGGTTCTCACTTGAAAATCCGCGCAGGTGGTGGCTATTGGTTGCCGTATGCCTGGCGCTGGCCTGCGTGGCCGGGGATGCCAATCGTTCCCTGACAGACGCCGCACCGGTTGGCTTAATCGCATTCACCCTGACAGGAGCGGTGCTGGCCTGGGCGTTGGCGCAAGGCCGCTGGTCAGCGATAAAGGCCGGCGGGGTGTACGCATCCGCCGGGGTGGGCGTTTTAACCATTTTGACGGCCAGGATTTCAGGAATAGTATCCAGCCTGTTTATCGAGGCATTCTCCATCTTTTTTGTGCGGCTGAACCGCGAACCGCTCGACCTGAGCGCGCTGGCCGGGTTGTTTTTTGAATTAAACGCGCGCATGACAGGCCTGCTCTCACGTTGGGGGCAATGGCTGGCGGCATTTTCGCAGGGGCGCACGCTCGAAGATACGGTGGTGGATGGGCTGATGTGGCTGATCGCGTTCTGGCTGCTGGCAGGTTGGGTGGCCTGGATGTTGGGGCGCCGGTCAGATGTGTTCGGGGCGCTTTTGCCGCTGCTGGCCCTGCAAGCCTGGCTGTTGGATGTTTACCGCCAGGATGAAACGATGCTATTGTGGTTCAGTCTGTTCATTTTTGTGGCGCTGCTTGGGCTGAACCGCTACGAAAACCGTCTGCGCGAGTGGCTGCGCGCCAGGGTCGATTACTCCGAAAACGCGGGAGTGAACAGCATCGTCAGTTCGCTGGCGCTGGCGGCGCTGGTGGTCGGCCTGGCCGGGATGACGCCATCGGTCTCGGTCGATGAAATCCGCCGGGCCTGGGAGGAGCGCCGGACGGCGCAGGCAGGAGAAACAGGGTCGGGGACGCCGGTGAGGAGCGGAAGCGGCTCATCCGGCGCGGCGGGTGAACGGATCGCAGCCGGGCTGCCACGCGACCATCTGTTGGGCGGCGGCGTTGAGCTTTCGGAAACGCTGGTCATGCAGGTGCGGACGAATGATTTTTCACCCGTGCCGCGCGTCGACATCCAGATCGATGCTCCGCGCTATTACTGGCGCGCCTACACTTATGATTATTACAGCGGCCAGGGCTGGGCCAGCAGCGCAATCGCAACAGCCGATTACCCGGCAAGTGAAATTCTGGCCGTCGAAAAACCGGAATATTATCGACGCGTACGGCACGAATTTGAGATTCTCAATAGCGAAAATGAAACCCTGATCTATCGGGCCGGGCTGCTGGAAAGCTCGAATGCGCCGATCCGGGCTGAGTGGCGCAATGTGCTGGCGCGCCTGACCCTGCCAGCCGCTCCCAACGGCAGCGCAGATCTATATCGCGCCAGCAGCCCGGTCAGCACTTACCAGGTTACCTCGCTGATAACAACAGTGGATGTGGCAACCCTGCGCGAGATTTGGCCGGACTACCCCGATTGGGTGCGGACCAAATACCTGGCCCTGCCGCCGCTTCCCGGCCGGGTGACGGCCCTGGCGCGCGAAATCACGGCCACGGCTCCCAGCCTGTACGACCGGGCCGAGGCCATTGAGCGCTACCTGCGGACAAATTACATCTACACGCTAGACGTGCCCGCCCCGCCAACCGGCAGGGACCCCGTCGATTACTTCCTGTTCGACCTGGGCGAAGGCTATTGCGATTATTACGCTTCGGCAATGGTGGTTCTGGCGCGCGCTTCGGGCGTCCCGGCCCGGCTGGTGGTGGGCTATGTCGGCGGGACATATGACCCGGTGCAGGCGACCTACACTGTGCGCGAAGCAGATGCACACTCATGGGTCGAGGTCTATTTTCCACAAGTAGGCTGGGTCGAGTTCGAACCGACCGCCAGCCAGCCGGGATTCCAGCGCGTGGGCACAGGGGCGGCTGCGCTGCCCTACATACCGCCGGAAAAAATAGAGGAACCGCCCCTGATGTGGCTGTGGCGCTGGCTGGTCGGTTTGCCCGTCTTCCTTCCCTGGCTGGCGCTGGCAGCCCTGCTGGCCGGGCTGGTGCTCGGTCTACGCTATTTGCTGCGCGATTGGGGCGACCCGCGTCCGCCAGCTGTGCGCCAAATCGGACGGGTGTATCAAGCCATGCAGCGGCGCGGGGTAAAAATTCTCAAATCCGGGTTTCGCGCCAGCCAGACTCCACAGGAGTTTGCTGAGGTGTTAAAAACGCATCTGGTAACGGATATCCCGGATGTCAAAATGCAACAGCGCCAGGAGAATGCCGCAAAAGATGTGGAACAAATCGCAGAGTTGTATCAACTGTCCCTGTTCAGCGCGCACCTCCCAGGCATGAAAGATGCCAAACTGGCAGAAAAAGCCTGGGCGCGGCTGCACTGGCGGTTGTGAAATTGTGAAAAGAAATAACAGGTGTCTATGAAAACAAAGAATGTCTGTTTACTTCTTCTTATTCTGAGTTTATTTATGCCAGGCTGTTCTGTCATCTACCCCATCCTACTGGAAAGCCCCAAACCAGAATATGTGTTGGAAACCAATGGCGATTATGTTTTCCTTTGGGATAGAAACGATGTAAAAATGGAGCATAATTGGGGGCAGCCCTTTATGATTGGTTCTCCAGGGAAAATTGTTTTACGTGGTTGGGTAGGAAAAAATTTATTGCAGAAAACCTATGCCCTTGACAGTTTAAGTGGCAACGATGTAACGCCAATAACGCGCTTGGGGTGCGAGATTATTGTCGACGGAGAATATTTGTACACCGGAACCTGTGGGCAGGCCAGAGTGATATCTTACAACATTCAAAGCGGGGAATTGCTCTGGGAAACGTCGTTTCCTTGGGAGAAAAGCGTATCATCCCTATATGCTGCGGAAGATAAAATTTTCGTTTACACCAGCACTTCCAATTTTTTCGTGCTGAACAAAAACGGTGAAATTATCAAGAACTTCCATAGTACAAAGAGCGTATACCTTGAAATCAATAATGTGCTGTACATGAACGATGTTTTGGCTATCAGAGCAGTCGATGCGTCTTCGATGCAAGAACTATGGCGCGTAGATGTCGGGTCGTACGATACGGCCCCTATCGTTGATGGCGAAACCATTTTTGTCACGGCTTGGAAGAACATCCATTCCATAGAGCAAGCCACCGGAAAAATAACTTGGAGCGTACCCAACGACGCAGTGGGCAATCTTTACATCACCGACAGGAAGATTTATTACATCAGCAAGGACAGCAGTTTGGTCTCGCTCGACAGGGCTATGGGCAATGAGATTTCCAGGGTCAAATTCCTGCCTGAATTTGATATCAGGGCGCCATATATCGGAGGATACTATGTTGCCGGTGACCCCAGCAATGATGTGATCGTGGTATCTTTTATCAATAGCAATCAGATTATTGCGTTTAAGGTTGTCAACCCATAGCACAAGTCACTTGGAGGAGTTAACATATGGAAATAAAGCCCAAAGATGATGAGAAACGAATCATCATTTTTCAGTATGCGGCTTTCCTGGCAGCAATGCTGCTTTTTATTCCATTGAGTTTGCTGTCCTTATACCTGGCAAATTCATTCAAATGGGGTTTACTGATGATACTCCCCCTGCACTTGTTCATTGGCATTAGTTCAGTCAAGAATCAAGTTTCCATACTCAGACCAAGGGGACGAATTGATCACTCAAGAGGTAAACAGGCTGTCACCTACGGGAAGTTGATGATTGCGGGAACTATCATCACGGCTGTCTTAATCCTGGCGTTGCCATCCATATTTTTTTCTTTCTGATTTGTTGTATAATTGGGGAAATTGTCAATGTAACCGCTTACATTGCTTCGAATCCCATCATTATTCAGGAAAGAAATCATGTCTACTTCCCTTCAGCTTGTCGCTCCCAAATTCGTGCCGCCGCTGGAGCCGGACTTCCGCCCGGCTGCGCTGGTCAATCGTCAGTTCCGCGCCGATACCGCCGGGGTGGGTGTTCCACTCATCCTGGGGCTGGAACGCGCTCACGGCGAGGTTTCGCGCTTCGAAGCGGCTGTCTTCCCCGAAGGCCATCCGCGCGCCGTTGAGAATCTGTATTATGTGGAGCGGATTGTCAAATTTCTGTTGTGGGCCAAAGGCGGTTTCAAAGTCTACGTCGGCGGGCCGCGCAGCATTGGTGAGCACCTGCAAAAATTGTATTCCCCCGCAGGTGAGCGCAAGTTCGATTATGAATTTATGGGCGAACAAGTTTACGAACAGACATTTACCGTCGTACCGTGCGCCCCTGAAGATGTTCCCGCGGCGAAAGAAAGCGGCAAGGCCCTGGGGCGGCACCTGAACGGCTGCCGGATCGGCTTCGACCTGGGCGCATCCGATCGCAAGGTTAGCGCGGTGGTCGATGGCGAAGCGATTTACAGCGAAGAGGTCATCTGGGAGCCGCGTAAAAACAGCGACCCCGGCTATCACTATAACGAGGTCATGACCGCGCTGAAAACCGCCGCGAGCAAAATGCCGCGCGTCGATGCCATTGGCGGATCTTCGGCTGGTATTTACATCGATAACCGTCCGATGGTGGCTTCCTTGTTTCGCAACGTCCCGCGCGAAAAATATGACCAGATCCACGATATGTTCTTGCGCATCCGCGAGGAACTGGGCGTAGCGCTGGAAATCATCAACGATGGCGATGTGACCGCCCTGGCAGGCTCGATGTCGATGGACGACACCGGCATTCTGGGCATTGCGCTAGGCTCGAGCGAAGCAGTCGGCTATGTCGATATGCACGGCCACATCCAAAACTGGTTGAGCGAACTGGCCTTTGCCCCGGTCGATTACAACCCGTCTGCGGCGGTGGATGAGTGGTCAGGCGACATCGGCTGCGGCTCGCAGTATTTCTCGCAGCAGTGCGTTTTCCGTCTGGCCCCACGCGCGGGAATCGAAATCCCAAGCGGCGTCACCGACGCTGAAAAGTTAAAGTTCGTGCAAGAAAAGCTGGAAACCGGTCACGAGGGTGCGCTCAAAATCTGGGAATGCATGGGCATTTACCTGGGCTATGGCTTGGCGCACTATGCCGAATTCTACGACATCAAACATGTCCTGATTTTGGGGCGCTGCACGTCCGGACGCGGCGGCGACATGCTGCTGGAAGGCGCGCACAAGGTGCTGAAAGGCGAATTCCCCAAGCTGGCAAAGCGCATCCATGTACAGTTGCCAGACGAGAAAAGCCGGCGGGTCGGGCAGTCCATCGCGGCAGCCAGTTTACCGGCGCTGTAGGTTGGTTAAGAAACAACAAGTCCTGAGCGGAGGCCCGGAGTGCATACGAAGGGCGGCAGTTGAAGGACGATTCTGAAAAGAACTGTCTCCGCTCAACCGTCCTTCGACTGCGGGCTATGCCCTCCGCTCAGGACTTGATTCATTTTTTTCTTCCCTTTTTCCCCGGCGCCGGAAGCGCAAACGGTGGCTTGAGATTCATTCCGCTGACCTGCGCGCCGCCTTTTCCCAGGCGCAGGATACTCAGCGAAGCGGTATCACAGCCCAGGCGCTGAAAAGTGTCCAAGGGCATGCCCAAATAATAGGCCAAAACCAGTTTGACGGGATCGGCATGAAAAACGACCGCCACAATTTCATCATCCGCATGTTTTTGGACCAACGACTCAAAAACCGCCACCATGCGCGCCTGGCAGGCCAGGAAGGATTCGCCGCCGGGAAATGTAAACCGCGAAGGCGCCTGCTGAACCGTTTTCCATTCGGGCAGTTTGTAGAGTTTCTTTAGTTCCTCAGCCTGCCACTCACCGACATCGGTATCCATCAGATCAGGGATGAGCTGGATTTCCAGTCCGCGCCCGGCAGCGATGGGCGCGGACGTTTCAAGCGCCCTTTCGAGCGGGCTGCTGTAAATCGCGGCCAGGGGCGCTGCCTTGAGCGATTCCCCCAAGGCGGCCGCCTGCGCCAATCCGCGCTCGTTCAGGTGGATGCCCGCCACGCGACCAGGCAGCTTGCCGGCCTTGACGTAATCGTTCTCCCCATGGCGAATCAGCAAGAAAATTGGCATAAATGCTCCTAAAGTTTGAAAAATTACCAGTTCTGCAACAAGGCCGCCATCAGGCGGGCACGCTCAACCAGGCTGTCTTTGAAAATATATTCGCGCTCCGAGTGGAATCCCTCGCCGACCGCGCCCAGACCGTCCAGCACCGGCACGCCCAGCGGGGCGACGAAGTTAGCGTCCGAAGCGCCGCCTGCGCCGCCTGCACACAGTTCCAGGCCCAGTACAGATTCGGCAATCTGGAAAGCCTTCTCGAAAGCGGCTCGATTGACTTCATTATACGGCAAGGGCGGGCGATTGAGCGCGCCCATGACTTCAATAGAAGTACCTTCCAAAACCGGCTGCAAAGCCTGCATGGCTGCCCGGATGCGCTCGGCTTCGTCCGGCTGGAGAACGCGCATATCCACATCTATTTCGCATTCATCCGGCACGACATTGGCGGCAAACCCGCCGCGGATAATGCCAACATTGAGGGTCGTACCGCGTTCGTAGTCGGTCATTTTTTGAATGGCCAACACTTGGTGGGCCATCTCCTCGATCGCGTTGCGACCCTTTTCGTGATCGCCGCCCGAATGAGCTGCCCGACCCTTGACCTTGATCAGGAAATCGCCAACGCCTTTGCGCCAGGTTTTGAGCGAGCCGTCCAGCAGCCCGGATTCGAGCACAAAAACCATCTCGGCCTGACGGGCCAGGGTTTCAATCAGCCCACGCGAAGTGCCGCTGCCAATCTCCTCGTCAGATGTAAACGCGGCCACAATCGGCCTATCGGGCATCTGACCAGCCTGACGCATGGCGGCAATCGCCCCCAGCGTAATCACGATTCCGCCTTTCATGTCCAGGGTGCCGGGGCCAAAAATTTTGCCGTCTTTTTCGTAATAAGGCATCCTGGGCAGCGTTCCGAGCGGGAAAACTGTGTCCATGTGGCACAGAATTAGCAGGCTCTTGACCTGCCCGCTCCCCCAACGGGCAACGATGTGATTTCCGGTTGTTCCATTGGGCATAATTTCAACCATTGCGCCAAGGTTCCGACATTCTTCAGCCACAATCGCGCCAACACGGTCCACTGCGGCTTTGTCATTGGAAGGCGATTCGGTCTCGACCAGCCGCTTAAGCAGGTCGACCATGAAACGGGCATCGAAATTCAGGGATGACATAAAATTCCTTTGTTAGAGAAGGTAAGCGGCCAGGCAGGCTGAGCCAACCAGCGCACAATAGACAGCAAAACCGTATAAGGAGCGCTTTCCCAAAAATGCAATCAGCCAGCGGATGGCGAACCAACCGGTGATGGCCGCACTGACAAACCCGACCGCCAGCAGCGGCAGGAACGCGCCCAGGTCCGGCATTTGCAGCACATCCAGCATCTCGTACGCTCCTGCCGCCAGCATGACCGGAATGGACATCAGGAAAGCAAACCGCGCTGCTGACGGGCGGTCAAACCCGCGAAACATGCCGCCGCTGATGGTTGTTCCGCTGCGCGAGGCCCCTGGGAAAACCGCGATGACCTGGAAGACGCCGATCACCAGCGCGTCGAGCCAGTTCATCCCTTCCAACTGGCGATTCTTGCGGCTGAAACGTTCCGCCAGGCTGAGCAGGATGGCTGCTGCGAAAAGCCGCATCGAGGCCTGGAGCATGGGCTGGCGAAAAAGAGCCTCGACCGCATCTCTAAGAAGGTAGCCTGCCAGCAGAGCCGGGATGGTGGCAAGAATGATGTAAAAGCCGAGCAGGGCATCAGGTGAGATGGTTTCAGGTGTCAGATTCCAGGCTTGTCCTGGGCCTGACCGGAATTTCTTTAACATGACACCTGACACCTGAAACGTGGCACGCATAATTTTAAGCAAGTCTTGCCAGTAAAAAATGAAGAGCGAAACCAGCGTGCCCAGTTGGACAATCACCAAAAACGAGAATGTGGCGCTGTCAGCCGGGATACCAAGCAGGTTCTGTGTGATGAGCAGATGAGCGGTGGATGAGACCGGGATGAATTCAGTTAGTCCTTGAATGATACCGAGCAGGAGAGCGTAGAGAATGGTCATTTTTAAATCTCCGACATGTTTTTAGTTTATTCTGGAGCAGAAACAACTTTTTGGATCGAAAAGGAAAATCCAGGCGGTTCAACTCTTAAAGGGGGTACTTCTGGAAAGCTATATGAGTACAGTGGCAGGGTCTGAATTGATAAAATAAACGAGTCGGGCACTTCTAATTTCCCAACGTATTGTAATGACAAGTGGGCAGGTATTACGATTTCTTGTCGGTCGATAAATTCTGGAGTGATCAGATAATCTCCGGGATGTAATTCGGTCTGATCCAGGTCATACTGTAACATTCCTTGCTTTTTTGCATACCATTGCCAACCCCAATGTCCCACTTGCCAGATATGCGCATCGGTTGGGAGCATTGATTTGATCTTAACTGCATATTCACGATTAAGATCAGCGTAATGATAATCGGAAATAGAAAATATCAAGCCAAGGAGAGCCGTGATTATCAGAACAGTGACTTTGGCCGCGCCCCCAATATTATTTTGTTCAATAAAGTCGCCAAGTAGCAACAAAACAGGGGGAAGAATAAGCAGAACGTGACGAAGCGCAAGAAATGGCGCAAATTGTACAATAAAAGCTATCGTTCCTGTTATCCACAGAGAAAGGATTACCATTTTTTCTGTTTCCTTTCGCCGGTGTTTCAGTTCAAGCATTGTGAATTGTCTGTAAATGATCAATATGCCAAACAATAAAAAAATAATACCCTGGCCAAAAAGAATTGCCCATACAACAGCATGTATCCTGGCATAACCCTGGTTAATAATAAAAAGAAAGATCCCCAGGCTGGCTAACGCCAAACAACCTAGAAAGATTTTCTCCAACAAATTTGTTTTACGGGGCCACAAAAACATCAAAGCAGATGGCGCAATAAGCCCCAAACCCGCAACCACCGAAATCATTCTGTAAGCGTATTGTTGGCCAGATAGCGTGGTTAAAACATTGCGTCCTAATATGTGAATGGCACCGATATCGTAATAGTTAAATGCAGACCAAAGAATAATCACGCCAAACGGGATAAGTAGATACCAGGCAGATTTCCAGTCACACCGATAAACAATCACAATAATAAAGATCACGATAAGCACAAGGCTGGTATATTTTACAAGTAGAGCCAGTGCCACCGCCCAACCAGCCCAAAAATAAAAACTCTTAGATTCATCTTCTCTTGCTGCCAATATTGCCCCAAAAAAAAGCAACCACAAAGAAATTAAGGGGACATCGAACATAAGATTTTGTCCCGGCAAAAAGGCGGGGCTAAGAGCAAATAGGCTTGTAAGGAATAGGGAATTTACTTTGTTCTTGCCAATCAGTAAGTAAAAAAGAATGATGGAGGCAAGGCTAAAGATTGACCAGGAGATGTGTAATGCAATCTCAGAGTCGCCAAAAATGATTATGATCAGAGCCAGGTAATAGGATAGGAGGGGCGGCTGATTTAAGACGAAAATAGGTTGTTGTGTGTTGTGCCAGTTAATTGTTTGAGACAGGGGATGCAGTGGGTCATTAATAATGGCTTGCGCCATTTCCAGGTAAGCTGTATCGTCAATGTGTATAGCTTTGGTTAGATTGACTGACAGAGTCGCTAAAAATAACAGACCCAAAATAAAAACGTGTGTGTGTTTAAAGCCAATAGTCATCAAGTTTTTGGATGATAGGCAAAAGTATTTCATCAAATACGTCTTTGGTGATTTTTTGACTACTCAACTAATCGTTAACAACCTTGGCGCGTTTCGCATTATTGGACCAAAGCGCGAGCAATGCCGGCGCTTTCTCAGTGAACGTGCCATCTGTAATATATATACGAATTTGCTCCATCAGCCGAATCAGCGCGCGCAGGTTATGGATGGAAATTAACGTTCCGGCCAGGAGTTCTTTGGCGGCGATCAGGTGGCGGATGTAGGCACGGGTGAAAGTCTGGCAGGTATAGCAGTCGCAGCTTTCGTCAATCGGACGCGGGTCGCGGGCGAAGGGCGCGTTCATCAGATTGAGGCGTCCTTCGGAACTGAAAGCGGCGTGGTGGCGGGCCAACCTGGTCGGAAGGACACAGTCGAAGATGTCGACTCCGCGCAAGACGCCGTTGATCAGGTCTTCGGGGGTTCCAACACCCATCAGATAACGGGGTTTAGTTTCTGGCAGGAGCGGCGTGACCACATCCAGCGTTTTGTGCATCTCGTCTTTGGTTTCGCCCACCGAGAGTCCGCCGATGGC